>JADGAP010000100.1 GCA_015231965.1 Magnetococcales bacterium
GGCCTGCTGCACCCCCTCCCACATCCCCCCCACCACCTCCGGAAAACATCTGGAGCAGGCGACGCCTACGGGGACGGAGGAATGACCCCGCATCGATCCGCGGCCACCGTTTTGGGGAGGTGGAGGTTCGCGTTGCGGCCCCCCTTTCGATAGCGTTCCGCCCTCGGCGGAGCGGAATTTTCCATTGTAGTCGTTCCATTTTAAATTTGCATAATACGTCAAGTGGAGCCAGAGGATGCAACAAACTTTCCCCCCACGAAAACGTCATTCCCGCTTTCGCGGGAATGACGAGCGTAAATTCTTTAGCTGGCAATGTGCAAAACTGGTTTGGAATGACTATATTCCTGATATCCTGGTAAGGTAGCATGGAATTGACCGGTTGGAGGTCGGTTTCAGGGAAGACGAATCGATTTCGGGAGGAGCTCGATGGCCAAGATTGATGAACAACGGTTGGCGCAAATTTATCAGGGGCCGGAGTACTCCCTGCTCTCCCGGATCGGCGAGCTGTTGCGGGAAATCCTGCCGGGGGTGGCCGACCGGTTTTACGCGGACATGATCCAACGCGAGGAGGCCCGCTATTTTCTCGACAGCCAGATCATCGAACAGCGTTTGAAGCAGTCGATGCTGGGGTGGATTGCCGCGTTGTTCGAGCCCCACGCCCCGGAGCAAATGGAGGAGCTGTTCGCCCGGCAGCGGCTCATCGGCGAGGTTCACGCCCGGATCAACATCCCCATGCATCTGGTGGTGGAGGGGATGCGGATCATCCGGCGGGAGATCAGCAATGGGCTCTCCTCCCAGGAGATCGAACGCAACCTGCTGGTGGAGATGGTGGTGCTGATCAACGAGGTGCTGGATCACACCCTGTCGTTGATCAACGAGAGCTATGTCATCAATTCGGTGGCCCACGAGCGGAACGTGCAGGCGTTGCGGCTGTTGATCCCGCCCCAGGCGCAGGCCCTGGAGTGCCAGCGGATGCGGGTGGTGTTGCGGGATTGGCTGCGCCAGTTGTGGAAATTGCGGGCGGGGGACGGCTCCGATGGGGAGGTGATCGCCTTGGGGCGGGCCGAGTTCGGTCTGTGGGTCTTTCACAAGGCGCCCCTCTTTTTTTCCAGCCCGGAGGTGGTGGGGGGGATGTGGGAGGGGGTGCAGCAGGCCGACGCCCTGATGGGACGCCTGGTGTTGGGGGTCGAGCAGGCGGCGCTCATCCCCTATTGGCGGATGCGGGACATCGAGCAGGCGGTCAACGCCATCGAACTGCAACTGGTGATGCTGACCGAGGAGGTGTTGGAACAGGACAAGGGGCGGGATCCCCTGACCCGGGTGTTCAACCGCCGTTTTCTCGACACCGTGGCCTCCCACGAAATTTCCATCAGTATGAAGCACCACATTCCCTTCGCCCTGCTGTTGTGCGACATCGACCATTTCAAGCGGATCAACGACCAGCACGGCCACGACGCCGGCGACGCGGTGTTGCGCAAATTCGCCGAAATCCTCTTTTGCAACATCCGGGCGAACGACTACATTTTTCGCTTTGGGGGGGAGGAGTTCCTCATTCTGTTTGGCGACATGAACGAGGGGCGGTTGGAACGGCTGGCGGAAAAATTTCGCGCCGCGGTGGAGGAGACCCTCTTTCCCCTGCCCAACGGCCAGACGTTGCGCATCACCTCCAGCTTCGGCGGGGCGATTCACGACGGCCATCCCGACTACATGCGCACCCTCAAGCGAGCGGATCAGGCCTTGTACGAAGCCAAGGGGGGAGGACGAAACCGCTACGTCCTCGCGCCGTTGCGTTAGCTCTTCTCGGGCGTTTCGCCGGGACCGCTCCGGAGGCGGGGCTCCATTTCTTTATCAAGGGAGAAACCTGTATGAAAAACGTGCGTTCCATGCTCTGGTTGTGCGCCGCCGCGTTGTTTTCCACCCCCGCCTGGGGTATGGAAGCTCCCGCCCGGCCGAACAAGGATTTTCGCCAGCAACAGCAAAGCGAAAAGAAGGATTTTCGCCAGCAACAGCAAGGCGAGAACAAGGAATTCCGTCAACAGCATCGCCAGGAGAATCAAGAGTATCGCAAGGGGCTGGAGGGCCTGTCCCCGGAGGAGCGGCGCAAGGCGAAGAAGGAGCATCGTCAGGAGCAGATGCAGGATGTGCGGGAGCATCGTCAGGAGCAGCGCCAGGAGAAGGTTCAGCAACACCAGGAGCAGCGCCAGGAGAACAGGCAGCAGCTCAAGGAGCGGCACCAGGACAATCAGGGGCATCGCCAGGAGAGGAAACAAGAACGCCGCGACCGCCCTCCCAAGGGGGATCGTCCCTAACGGCGGAGGCGGGGCGTCGGGTCCGGCGGGATGACGCGGCTCCGGAATCGCGACCCAAAAAAAGGGCCGGACGATGTCGTCCAGCCCTTTTTTGTGGTCTTGTGCATGAAAGATGCGTCGTCATCGCCCCGGAAGAAAACTCCGCTCAAAAGGCCAGGGCGGTGGTGGCGGTGGGGGTCAAACGGAAGAAGGAGGAGCCGATGCGGGATCGGCCGCGTCCCGCTACTTTTTCGATTTGGGCCGTGCCCGCCAGGACGCGCCGGGCGGGGGGCAGCACGAATTGGTTCCGCCCCTGGGCTTTCGCTTCCTTGCGCGGCGCGGGTTGGACCGGCTTGAGGACGGGGTCGCCCACGCAGACGCCATTCATGATGAAATGGACGGGTTTGGTCAGAAGTCCGGAGGGTTGAGTCTCCATGGCCTGTCTCCCTGATCAGCCCAGAGGTGAATCCTTACCCCAGTGTGACATCTCCCATGTTCTCTATGGCTCTTAGTTAATTGGATCGTATCATGGGGCGAAAGGTTGACCAATATTTTTCCGCGAAAAAGAGGAACCGACGCGAAAAAGGGCTCAAGTTTTGCGGGAGCCGGAGCGTCAGACCACCGCGAGCATCCGTTCCAGCGCCGTTTTGGCCGAGGCGGCGACGTTGGGGGGAACCCGGATGGGGTGGATCACGCAGCCCGCGACCAAATTTTCCAAACTCCAGCACAAATGCGGCAGGTCGATGCGAAACATGGTGGAGCACATGCACACCATGGGGCTGAGAAAGTGGATCTCCTTGTCCGGCATCTCGTGTTTCAACCGGTTGACCAGATTCAGTTCGGTGCCGATGGCCCATCGGCTCCCCGGGGGGGACTCCCGCACCGTTTTTTGGATGAACTCGGTGGAGCCCAGTTCATCGGCCAGACGGCAGACCTCGAAGGAACATTCGGGGTGGACGATCACCCGCACGCCGGGCAGGCGCTGGCGGAACTGTTCCACGTGGGCCGGTTGAAACATTTGATGAACGGAGCAAAAACCGTTCCATAGAATCATGCGGGCGTTGCGAATCTGCTCGGGGGTCAGGCCGCCCAGGGGGAGGCCCGGTTGCCAGAGGACCATCTCCTCCTGGGGGATCCCCATGCGGAAGCCAGTGATCCGCCCCAGGTGCTGATCGGGGAAGAAGAGGGTCTTGGGCCGTTGGGCGAAGGCCCAGTCGAGAATTTTTCCGGCGTTGGAGGAGGTGCAGACGGTCCCCCCGTGGTCGCCGCAAAAGGCTTTCAATTCGGCGGTGGAGTTGACGTAGGTGACGGGGGTAATCTGGCTTTCCACGTCGAGGATGCGCCCCAACTCGGCCCAGGCCTCCTCCACGGCGACCAGATCGGCCATGTCGGCCATGGAGCAGCCCGCCGCCAAATCGGGGAGAATGGCGGTTTGATGGGGGCCAGAGAGGATGTCCGCCACCTCGGCCATGAAATGGACGCCGCAAAAAACGATGAACTCCGCCTCGGGACGCTGGGAGGCGAGGCGGGCCAACTTGAGGGAGTCGCCGGTGAGGTCGGCGAAGCGGTAGACCTCCTCCCGCTGGTAGTGATGGCACAACACGACGCACCGTTCGCCCAACCGGGCCTTGGCCTCGGCGATGCGCTGACTCAGCGCCTCGTCGGAGAGTTGGTAGAGGGGCTCCAGGGCGACGGGGGGAGGGATGGGCGGAACGGACATGAGGATGGAAACTCCTGGCGGTTCGGCGACGAAACGAAAAGCGCACTCCATTATTCGGCAAGCGGAGACGATGGGCAACGGCGGGGGGTGGGGGATCGGCGAAACAGCGCACGGCGGACTTGGCCCGTGGGGGCGACAGGGGCGGCGCGTGGCGTCCGGGAGGGAATCGGATTATTGTTCCTTGTGCATTTTTTGTTCGACGCCCCATTTGTCCGGGGCTTGGGGGGGATAGCGGGGCAGACCGCGCCAACCGCCGGCCTTCTCCTCCCGGGCGATTTTTTCCTGGGCCTCGTAGCGGGAGGCCCCCCGGGGGGTGGCGATGGCCCAGCCGTTGCGCACCATCAACGCCCCCAGATCCCGTCCGCCCTGAAAACAGGTGGCGGTGCGGCGCCCCTCCGAATCCCGGGCGAAACCGGCGCAGTAGACCATCTGCTGCTGGGCGGCGCTACGCAGGAAGGTCAGGGCCTCCTCGCCGCAGGGGTTGGGCCGGTTGCGGGTGTCGGGACAGGTTTGCCCCGGCTGCCAGCCGTCCATCCCGGCCAGTCGGACGTTGATTTCGTTGAGACGCAGAATGTCGGGGGTCAACACTTCCGCCACGCCGGAAAGTTCCTCCGCGCGGGAGGGGATCGCCGGAATCAGCAGCGCCAGGAGGAGGAGCGGGATGAAGAGGCGCATCAGGATGAACTCCCCCGGCTCGGGCTTCGACCCGAACCGCATGAATTAAGACGGGATGATCATGGATAACCGTCGATCCGAGCAGTTTACCCCCGCTTCTCTCTGGGGGAAAGGCCGCCCATGGCGGAGGCTGGGATGGCTGGGCGGGCTGGGCGCCGTCCTGCTCTCCGGCTGCTCCTCCCTGGGATACTACGGTCAGGCGGCACTGGGACAGTGGGAGGTGTGGTCCAAACAGCAGGCGGTGGAGAGCTTGCTGCAAGACCCCACCCTCGATCCCCTCTTGAAACAGCGGCTGATCTTGGCCCAGGCGATGCTCCGCTTCGCCGAAGGGGCGATGGGGCGAACCCCCAAGGGGAAGTACGGGAGTTACGCCGATCTGGGGAGGCCTTACGTGGTGCGGGTGGTCTACGCCGCGCCGGAATTTTCCCTGTCGCCGGTGACGTGGTGTTTTCCGGTGGCGGGATGCCTGGTCTATCGGGGCTATTTCCGTCCGGAGGCGGCGGACGCGTTCGCCGAGGGATTGCGGGCGCAGGGGCTGGATGTCTACGTCGGCGGGGTTCCCGCCTATTCCACCCTGGGCTGGTTCGACGATCCCCTGCTCAACACCTTCCTCCACTGGCCGGAGGAGCGGCTGGTGGGTCTGATTTTTCACGAACTGGCCCATGGGCGGCTCTACATCGCCGATGACGCGGCCTTCAACGAATCCTTCGCCGAGGTGGTGGCGGGAATCGGGGCGCGGCGCTGGCTGACCCGGCGGGATCCGGGCGAGAAGCTCGACGCCCTGGCTCGCTTCGAGGCTCACAAACGGCTTCACCGCCGGTTCACCCGCTTTGTTCAAGGGTTGATGGAGGATTTGTCTCGGCTATATCGTGAGGAGCTTCCCTTGGAGGAGAGGCGGGCGGCGCGGCTGCGGCGGCTGTCGGAGGCCCCCGAGGCGTGGCGTCGTCTGGCCGGGGCGTCGGCGGCGGGGGATTCGCCGGAGTCGGCGGAGATCCACCGTTACGCCCGTTGGTTGGGGGAGGGGCTGAACAACGCCAAGCTGCTCTCCGTCTCCACCTACGCCCGTTGGGTTCCGGCGTTCGAGGCGTTGTACCGGGAGCAGGGGGAGGAGATGGGGGCGTTTTTCGCCGCCGCCGAGGCGCTGGGGGCCTTGCCCCCCGCCGAACGGGAGGAGGCGTTGCGGCGTTTATCGATGGAAGGGGCGCGGTAAGGTGAAACACCCACTGGAAAAATGGTTGCGGGCGGAACTCCTGGAGGAGCCGGAGGGGGCGGGCAAGCCGGTCCGGTCTGGGGAGGCCGATCCCCGCGAGCCGGTGATCCTGCTCCACGGTTTGTGGATGACCGGCCTGGAGATGATCACCCTGGCGCGACGATTGGAGCATCAGGGATTCCAGGTGGAGCGGTTCAAATATCCCACGGTGTCGGCGGGGGTGGGGGAGAACGCCCAGCGGTTGCGGGAGCATCTGCTGAGCCGCTATCCCGGACGGCGAGTCCATTTCGTCGGCCACAGCCTGGGGGGATTGGTGATGCTGCACATGGCGGTGGACTCCCCGGACCTCCCCCTCGGGCGGATGGTCGCCCTGGGAACCCCCTTTCTCGGCAGTTGGACGGCCCGGCGACTGGCCCATTATCCCCTCGGCGAAAAAATGCTGGGCCGCAGTTTGGAGGGGGCGCTGGCCTGGGGCGGCCCCCGTTGCGTCCCGGAGCGCATCGAGATGGGGATCATCGCCGGCACTTTTCCCCTCTCCCTGACCCGGCTGCTGTGGGGGGTGGAGTATCCCAATGACGGCACGGTGTCGGTCAGCGAGACCATGCTGCCGGGGGCTCGGGAGCATCTCCGGCTGCCGGTGACCCACATGGGGACGCTCTTCTCTAAGGAGGTCGCCGAGTTGACCGGGCGCTTTTTGCGCAAGGGGCGCTTTGGCGGCAAGCGGGCGTTGAGCGAGGCGGGAGAGTGAGGCGTGATTTCGGTCGCTGGATGGGATGGTTCAACCCGGATCGTCCATTAGAGATGAAAAGTGCTTTTATGGTCAGAAAAAGGTGAAGGGGGGATTGGGGGGACAGTTCCCTGTCCCCCCAAGGTCTTGATTTTCACGTTGTTTTTAAGGCGTGCTTTCAAGTGAAGCCGAAGCGTTTTCTGCTTCGTGCCTTCTCGGCGGCGCGCCCAATCGTCGCTGCAGGCGACCAGATTTTCACGGAACCCGCCCTTTTGGTTGCGGCTACGCCGCGCTATTCATCCTCCGCATGATGAGCCGAAATGGTTTGGATCAAGCGAATTCTCTTGCGCTAACAGATGAATTCTAGTATACAACTTGCTGTTGTACTCCACTGGTCTGTCAAGGGGGGCGATGATGGGCGGAGTTTTTGGATTCATCTATGGCAAACTGGTCTCGTGGATCAAGAAACGCCCCTCACGCTCTGAAGTATGTCATCCGGCAATTATATGTGACAAGAACGGATTTCCGCATAAATCCACCATTATGAATATCAGCCAGAACGGGGCGTTCCATGAATGTGAACCAGATTTTTTCAAGCCAGGAGAGTTTGGGATAACTAGATACATTTCCGGGAAGAATCAACATGGTGATGATCAATATTTCCACAGAAATCATACTGTCAAATATGTCAGAGCCAACGGATGCGCGGTTGCATTTATCTCAAATGATATCAGCGATTATGAATTCGATACTAAGATAAAAGGGCCGTTTCCTCTTTGCCATGTCAGGAGGAGCGGGACTGGTGATTACGAAAGCGGGTGGGAATGTGTTACGGATGTGATTCCTTATGGGATGCTTGTGAGAAGAGGGGTTCTTGAAAGGAGTTTGATATTGCTTGGCAATAGAATTGAGAAGAAAGAAGAAGTCGTTGTTTGTAGAAAAAAGAAGGAACTGCCAGAAGTGGGATATTATACTAAGGTCAAGGGAAAGGCGGCTCATTTGAGAGACCAAACGCACGCCATAAACTACATGAACAAGGGTGAGATCGAGAAATTGAGAGCAATGCTTCAGATTGATAAGAAAGAGTGCGACGAAGAGAAGGATCGACTGAACGGAGAGATCTTCGCGTTGCAAAATGAAGTAGATCAACTCAGGGCCGCCGTTGATCGCTTGTCCCCGGAAAGATTAAGTTGGGAGAAGCTTCCGAAAACCGTTCTGATTCCTGTCGTCGCCAATGACAAGCCTTCTCAGGATGGAGGAGCAAACAAACCGGAATTCGGTGATACGAAGAAACGATGATCAGTCCAACGCCAGGCCGCGACCGTCGAGTGGTCCGGACTTGGGGCGATTCACCGCCTCCGCCGCTCCTGTCAGCCGGGGTTCAAGGCTGTGCTTTTTCTTTTTGCATTAAAAAGTTCCCTGAAATAAGCCAGAAATCCCCCATTGACCAGAAAACCCGCAATTAACGACCTCAAACTTTTCTCAGGGGGCTTCTTCAACCACGGCCAATCTGAACTTGTAAGATGGATCGACTCCGGGGACTTCCTGATTTTTTCGAGTTCGTCCGTATTGCCGAAGATTTCTTTGGCCGGTTTCTCGCCGGGAACGATTACGCCGTCTTCGCCTATAACCATTTTCTCCCGATAAATATGGGTCATATTATTCCGGATGGAGAGGAAGATGGTGCCGTTCGTGCTTTTATCCTCGAGGAAAAGGATTTCTCCGTCCAGGTGAAGATAACCATGTAAACGAGAGACATGATGGAGATCTTTGTTGAATACGATATCGTTGTTCATCTCCTTTCCAAAGCCTATGGTTCTCTTGTCTCTGTTCAGTTCAGCCATCTGGTTTTTATAACGCAATTGGATGTTGAATGGGGCGGGGTCCATTTCCGGAACCCCCGGATTGGGATCCGTTCTGGTTCTGGTCAACTCTGCGTTATCTCCCCAGGTCAGTTCACAAAGGGTGATTGGAGCTTCCTTTCCCTTGATATCGGCCTTGTTCAATTCTCTGAATTTGAATCTGTCGGCATTGGCAAGGGAGACGTTTTTCACCGAGGTAATGATTTCATCTTTCTCGGCTTCTTTGTTGAAACGCGACGCAAGATTGGCTGCATCCCCGAAGACATCCTTTCCCTCATCTATAACGACGCCATACTCAAAACCGATGCGCAGGTAGATCTCATGGCCCCATGCCTCCCGAGAGTCCTTGACCATTTCATGCATGGATATGGCCGCATTGCACGCCTGATCCACGGTTGGATAGATGCTCATTGATTCATCGCCGATTTCCTTGATGAATCTTCCACCATTTTGATGGATGACTTTTCTGAGAATCTCCATGCATTCGGAGGTAATTTTTCTTGCTTTGGCAGCGCCGATCTTGGAAAACAATGCAGTACTTCCGGCGATATCGGCGAACAGCACGGCGTACTCACGTTCTAACTTTACTCCGTCCATTGATTCCTCCCAGTGACTTGGCCAAACGCCTTTCAGTATACGCTGTTACTTTTGCAGAATTGATATCCGATTTCAATATATATCTTAAAATATAATATAAAATTGGTGTCACCGATGGTACGGAACCCCCTCCAGGAGGGTGGAGGCGCGGTAGAGTTGTTCCAGAATCAACACACTGGCCAGCATGTGGGGGTAGGTCAGGGGGCCGAGGGAGAGGGAGAGTTGGACGGTCTGGAGGATTTTCGGGTGGAGTCCGTCGGGGCCGCCGATGAGGAAGCGAAGGGGTCGGAGCCCTTCGTCGCGCCAGCGGCCGATTTGCCGGGCTCACTGGTCCGGGGCGGCGAAGGGGGGCGGCGCGGCGGACGAGGCGGCGCAAGATGCGGTGTTCCTCCTCGCTTGGATCGTGATGGGTGCTTGGGCGTTGGGCATGGAAGCCCCCCGAGGGAGGGAACCCGCCCGCCGGGGGAACCGGCGGGCGAGAGGTTGACGCTGGATTATTGCACGCCGCCGGGAGGTTTCATCCCCGGACCACCGGGACCGCCGGGACCACCCTGTCCGCCCTGACCCATCCCCGGAGGCGGACCCATCCCACGACCCGGACCCTGACCGCCGCCCGGACCCATCCCCATCCCCTGACCGCCGGGACCGCCCTGTCCGCCCTGACCCATCCCCGGGGGCGGGCCCATCCCACGACCCGGACCCTGACCGCCGCCCGGACCCATCCCCATCCCCTGACCGCCGGGACCGCCCTGTCCGCCCTGACCCATCCCCGAAGGCGGACCCATCCCACGACCCGGACCCTGACCGCCGCCCGGACCCATGCCCATCCCCTGACCGCCGGGACCGCCCTGGCCGCCCTGACCCATCCCCGAAGGCGGCCCCATCCCACGACCCGGACCCTGACCGCTGCCCGGACTCATGCCCATCCCCTGACCCATCCCCTGGCCGCCCCGTCCCATCCCCGGAGGCGGACCCATCCCACGACCCGGACCCTGACCGCCTCCCGGCCCCATGCCCATCCCTTGCCGACCTTGGCCCATGCCCTGGCCCATGCCCATTCCAGGTCCGCCCGGAGGCGGCGGAGGCGGCACCCCCACCCCCTGAGGAGCCCCCGGAGCGGCTCCAGCCGCCGTCGCGTTGCTACCACCATCCGCCGCATGGGACGCCCCCGCCAAACAGGTCAACAGCGCAACCCCTAACCATCCGATCTTTTTCATCCATCCTTCTCCTGGCCCCACAGAGTAAAAAAAATATCGCGTCATTGGCGACCTTCGGAGGAGAGATCCTCCCCCACTCTCCATGGATGACCGAAACGGAGAAAAATTGCCAGCACTCCATAAAAAAAATGGGGGGAGCAAGCCGAAGCCTGCTCCCCCCGCAACCCGCTTCCCACCCGCCCGAGGACGGATGGACAGGGTGAGACGAGTCCCGATGAACGATGACTTACGCGGTGATGGGCTGGGTGCCGCCGGTTGCGGCGTTGCGCCGGGCCGCCTCGGCCTCTTCCGCCCGTTTATCCTGCCACTGCCGAATCACCCGATATCCCGCCAGGATGAAACCCAAGGCGATGAACGCCCCGGGAGGCAGCACAAAGGTGACGGCGGGATGAAAGCTCTGCCCCACCACGTCCATGCCCAAAAATTGCCCCGAGCCCAAAACCTCCCGAACCCCACCCAACACCAATAGCGCCAAGGTAAAGCCCAACCCCATGGAGATGCCATCCACCGCCGAGGCCACCACGCCGTTTTTCGAGGCAAAAGCTTCCGCCCGTCCCAAAATCACGCAGTTCACCACGATCAGCGGAATGAAAATGCCCAGTTTTTGGTACAAATCGTACCAAAAGGCGTTCATCAGCAGGTCCACGATGGTGACGAAGGAGGCGATGACCACGATGAAGGCGGGAATCCGCACATCCCCCGGGATAAACTTGCGAATCGCCGAAATGCACACGTTGGAGCCCAACAGCACCGCCGCCGTCGCCAACCCCATGCCAATGCCGTTTTCCGCCGAAGTGGTCACGGCCAAGGTGGGGCACATCCCCAGCAACTGGACGAAAATGTTGTTGTTGGTCCACAGTCCGTCGATGAACACCTTGCCCAAACCGTTTTGATTTCCGTCGCTCATGGCTCAGCCTCCCGCCTTGGCCGGAGCCGCCGGGGGCGACGCCGCCGGGGCCGGAGCCAGAATGTTCGCCTCGTTTTCCGCGTAAAACTCCAGCCCCCGCTTGACCGCCTTGACGATGGCCCGGGGCGTCACCGTGGCACCCGTCTTGTTGCTGAAGTCGCCGCCATCCTTCTTCACCCCCCATTTGACGCTCTTCAAGGTCTTGCCCTGAAAGGCGTCGATCCAGGGATGGTTGTACTTGTCGCCCAGACCCGGGGTCTCCTTGTGGGCGACGATCTCCGCCCCCAACACCGTCCCGCCCGGGGCCACCGCCATCATGATGGCAATATCTCCGGCGTATCCGTCCGGGGCCGTCACCACGAAGGCCGCGCCCAAGGTTTCCGATCCCTTGCGCGCCCGGTAAAATTTCACCGGCGACGCCTTGGCGTTGAGCCGCTTGTCGGCAAACTCCGCCGCGTCCACCACCGGCTGATTGTCGTACCCCTGGGGCAGAACCGCCTTCAGGCTCTTTTCAATCTCCGCCTGCTTGGCGGCGGCGATGGGTTCCCGGGTCTTCTGTTCGACGAGGGCGAGAAATCCGGTGCAGACCAGCCCCACCACCGTCAACACCAGCCCCATTTTCAAAATATCCGGCATGGCGGTTGCTCCTCCCTCAGGCTTGATTCGGCTTGCGAGCCGCGCCGTAGACCACCGGACGGGTGTACTGGTCGATCAACGGAACCGCCGCGTTCATCAGCACGATGGCGAAGGAGACCCCCTCCGGATATCCCCCCCAGGTGCGGATGATGTAGGTCAGCAGACCGCACCCCAGCCCGAAAATGACCTGCCCCCGGGGCGTTACCGGCGAGGTCACCATGTCGGTGGCCATGAAAAAGGCCCCCAGCACCAGACCGCCGGTCAGCAGATGAAACACCGGATCGGCGTACTTGTTGGGATCCACCATCCAGAAGATCAAGGCAGGAATCAGGCATCCGGCGAAGGTGGTGAGCGGAATGCGCCACGTGATCACCCTTTTGAAGAGCAGATACAATCCGCCCCCGGCCAACAGCACGGCGGAGGTCTCGCCCAGGGAGCCGCCGATCAACCCGCCCGCCGCCTTGACGTGGTCGTAGTGGATTCCACTCAACGCCTCGACCACCGTCTTGCCCAGTCCGGTCTCGGTGCGATACTGCCCCAGCGGCGTCGCCGAGGTGATCACATCCGCCGGCGACATCCCGCCGAAAATCACCGCCATCGCCTGGGAAAGGCTCAGGGCGTGTTCGCCGAACAAGGGTGCCGGGGAGGGCCAGGAGGTCAACTCCACTGGAAACGAAATCAGCAGGAAGATACGGGCGATGAGGGCCGGGTTGAAGACGTTGTGGCCCAATCCGCCGTATAACTGCTTGCCGATGGCGATGGCGAAGACCCCGCCCGCTACACAGACCCACCAGGGCGTGTGGGGCGGCAGGGTGAGGGCCAGCAACAGCCCGGTCAACGCCGCCGAGCGGTCGTCAATGGCCGACGCCCGGTTGCGAATTCGCAGAAAAACATGCTCCGAGACCACGCAGGCGATGGTGGTGATCGAGATCACCAGCAACGCGGGCCAGCCGAAGATCATCACCGCCAGGGCGGTGGCGGGCATCAAGGCCCAGATCACGGACTGCATCACCTGGGGGATGGAATCCCCATCGTGGACGTGGGGCGAGGAACTGAAGAGCAACTGGCTCATGACCGCCTCATCCGTTCGTTTAGCAGGAAACAACCCCCTCCCGACTCCTCCCGGTCCAGGAGAGGCCGCGCCTCCCCTTTCTCCGCGATGGATCGAGACCGATTAAGACGTCATCCACCTTCCGACGAAGCCGCCGCCTTGGCCGCTTTCGCCGCCCGGGCCGCCGCCGCCGCTCTCGCCGCCCGAGCCGCCCGGGCCGCTTTCTCGTCCGCCGCCGCATCCACCGCCGGGGCCGCATCCA
>JADGAP010000101.1 GCA_015231965.1 Magnetococcales bacterium
CATCTTCGACAATCTGCTGAACCAAATCAAAGTGCTGCATAATGTGGTGGGCGAGGATCACGACTCCCCCGAGACCGCCTATGGCCACGCCCTGGCGGAGATCGAGGCGGTCATCGCCCGGCTGCGCCGCCCCCTCCCCCCCCCGCCGATCCTCCCGCCGAGCCCTCCACCCCCGAGTTCACCCCCGAAATGCCCCGGGAAGCCTTCGAGGCGGCGGTGGTCAAGGCCAAGGAGTACATCGCCGCCGGGGACATCATGCAAGTGGTATTGGCGCAACGCCTCTCCATTCCCTATCACCATTCGCCCCTGGACCTCTATCGCGCCCTGCGCACGGTCAACCCCTCGCCCTATCTGTTTCTTCTATCGATGGGGGATTTCGCCCTGGTGGGCTCCAGTCCGGAAATCCTGGTACGGCAGGAGGATGGCAAGGGGGTGGTGCGACCCATCGCCGGCACCCGCAAGCGCGGCACCACCGACGAAGAGGACCTCGCCCTGGAGAGGGAGCTGCTGGCCGATCCCAAGGAGCTGGCCGAACACATCATGCTGGTGGACCTGGGACGCAATGACCTGGGCCGGGTGGCCAAAATCGGCTCGGTCAAGGTGACCGAACGCATGGTCATCGAACGCTACTCCCACGTCATGCACATCGTCTCCAACGTCGAGGCGGAACTACGGGAGGGCATCGGCCCCTTCGAGGTGACGGCGGCCACCTTCCCCGCCGGAACGGTGAGCGGCGCTCCCAAAATTCGCGCCATGGAGATCATCGACGAGTTGGAGGTCTCCAAGCGCGGTCCCTACGCCGGCGCCGTGGGCTACGTCTCCTACTCCGGCAACATGGACCTGGCCATCACCATTCGCACTGCGTTGATCAAGGATCAGCGGCTTTACATCCAAGCGGGGGCAGGCATCGTCGCCGACTCCCAGCCCGACAAAGAGTGGGAAGAGACCATGAACAAGGCGCAGGTGGTCTTTCGCGCCGTGGAAATGGTGCGGCGCGGCTTGGACTGATCCCGACCCAAGGGACGGATCAGACCGAAGGCGGGGAAGACGAGGGGGAGATCGCCGTTTCCGGGGAGGCTGCTTCCGCCGCCGCCGGGGCGGGGAGTCGGGGACGGCGGGTCTCCTTCCAAATCCAGCGGGCGGCGAAAATGAACGCCGCCACGTTGATGACAAACCCCACGATCCAAAAGCCCATGCTGGGTTGATTCATGCGCCAAGTCCCAAACGAGCGGCAAGAGGTTCAAGCGATATCGCGTCTCTTCGAATGTACGCGCGAAATGGGGGCGGGACTTTGATCTGGGTCAGCTCTCCCCCTCCCACCTCGCACAAGTTCTGCTCCCCCCCCACCCGAATCATCCTGAGCTACTACTCCCATCTGTGGGAACCCCCCTCCGTCAGCGTCATCGTTCCGTGCCGCAACGAGAAAGGCAACATCGCCGCCGCCATCGAGCGCATGCCCGATTTTTGCCCAAACCTGGAGATCCTCTTCGTCGAGGGCCACAGCCAGGATGATCCACACCGCTGCCATGGCTGGAGTGCCGGGGCTCAGATGAAAAGCCATCAGCACATGGCCACGTTTGTTTTTGATGGCGTAGGAGACCACCCTGGAGGCATTCTCATAGATGTCGCCAAAAAGGCCCGGATCGGGACGCACCCGTCCACAGGAGCTCGCCAGTTCCATGCTGGTGGCCCGGCGACTGTATCCCAACGCCCCCAATCATAAGCTGGGCACCCTGGCCGCCTTCGCCCGGCTCCCGGACACCGGTCAGGCCCACCGTGCCCAGGCCGATGCGGAACCACCGCCCACTTGCTGTTTCACATGGAGGCGACCCTGGCCCAGGAATTCCGGGTTCCCCGGATCACCCACGATCTGCTGCGTACCCTGTAACGGGCCAAACGCACCGACCTCGAAAAATGCCTGCAAAGGTTCAGGTCAAACTTTCAGGGCTAAGATTGCGCGACAGGAGAGATGATGGAAACCCCTGCCTGATGGAGAAGCTGGTAGATCTCATCAACCTTCCGACGTGCCCCACGATCTTGGCAGTAGGTGAAGAATGCTCGGTCCTTGGCCCTGGAAAAAGCCACAAAAAATGCCAACAGCCCCTCTTTCCGATCTCTGTCCATGTTCCAGAATGCTGCGTCATCCAGCCCGACAAAGAGAACGGTGTGGAACTCCAACCCCTTGCTTTTGTGGATGGTCATGAGGGGTATGTCATTGACCCCCTCGAATCGGTCAAAAACATCTGTCCAGCGATTGACTCCATGGCAACTTTCCCACAGCAATTGGCAGCAGTCGTTCAAGACCTTCGCGTACCAATCGCCTTGTTGATATTGCGGAACTCCTGCTTTCATCATCTTTTCTGGAAGAAAATCCAGGGTAACGCGCACCAGCTTATTGATGTCCTCAATGCTCGCAGGGATTGTTTGCATCTGAGAGTGTAGTACCCGATGAAATGCCCCCAGCTCTTTCTGTAGTCGCTGGTTTTCATGTTCGTCATCGGGATCGACCGCCCTGACCAGTGCAAGCAGGTCGCAGCAGGTCCGCCACTGCTGTTGGCCCCTTTTGACAGCCCCAAATTTTAAGAAGCTCATCACAAACTCAACCAGAGGCTCGGACAACAGCTCCTGAATGGCAACCCCATGGTCCAGTTTACGAGCCTCGTTCCTCAGACTGATGTCATGCTCCGAAAGAAACGGGCGCAAGTGTTTCTCCATCTCTTCCGCCTTTTGACGGACCAACAAGACAAAGTCACGTGGCGCAAGGCCGGATCGACGCCCTTCCCCGATAAAGCGGATCAGATGGTCCGCTTCCTCCCCGGTTGAGGCAAACTCCCACACGTCGCAAGTCTGGACATTCGGCGTTCCCTTGCGCTGAGATTGGGCAGGAGCTGTCGCAGGGTCGATGGCCAGGGAAAGTTCGTGTTGCACTCGCACCAGCTCAGGAACAGAGCGATAGTTGAACCGTAACGTTCTCCTTGCGGCGGAGAAATCGGCATCGAACAAATTGAAAACTTTTTCGACGGCTCCCGCATAGCCCATGATTTTCTGCTTATGGTCGCCGACCGCCGTCATTCTGGCATCGGCCCCCTGAAAGGCGGTTTTGACCAGTTGGTACTGCGGCTTGGTGGTATCCTGAAACTCGTCCAGGAAAACGTGGGCATAGGTGATGCGTAGAGCGGTGGTAATCAATGGGTTCACCCGCAGCAATAACTCGACTAGCCGCTGGATCATCGGAAATGTAAGGTGGCTTTGCGGGGCATTCAGTTTTTGACGCCACCAGGCAATGATTGCCCAGTTTTCGATCGTATTAGGATCTGGCCGTTCTTCAGTGAGCGGAAAATACGAAACCCTTTTCGAGAAGTAATTCGGTTGGATTTTATCCAAATCTGCTCTACCGCCAAGCTGAGACGGAGGATTGGAAAGTCCTGTCAAGAACCCTGACCAGGTGTCTCTGGTCGGAAAAAGAATCTGATAGTCTGGAGACGGTCTCCAGTATTGGGGGAGGGCCGCTCGGAAGCGGTCCAGGAGTCGCTTGGCGAAGGCGTCATAGGTCATGGAATCGAAGCGGGCGGCTTGATCGGGATGACAGCGCTGCTTGATCCTTTCCCCGAGATTTTTTGCCGAGGACGTCTTGAAACTGATGGCCAGGATGCGTCTTGGGGATGGACATTGGCCGGTTTGCAGCAGGAATGCAGCCTTCTGGGCCAACAGTTCCGTCTTTCCCGCTCCCGGACCGGCGATCACGGAGTAGGAGCCGTCACCGCGAACCACTTCGTCAGCTAAGGGTTCAAGATCCTCGACGCCCTGGGGTTGCCAGGATGTCGCTGGGATCAGACGACCGGAGGCGTTCAACTTTCCGCCTCGATATGGAGGGTGTTTGCCACCTCCTCCAGCAGGCGCTTGAGGACTGGGGGAGCCTTTTCTCTCAAATCCTCTTTGGAAATTCGCGAAAGCGCCTGGATATGGGCAGCAGGTTTGCTTTTGGTGAGGAAGCGATAGCGATACCAGGGCAGCAAGGGCTTCACGGGGTTGATCGTCTCCGCCGAGAATATGGCCTCGCCGTACCCGCCTGTGCCAAGGACCGCGTTGATCACACTGCTATCGACCTCCTCGGACTGAGGGCCTCGTTCTCCGGCCTCCTTTTCCTGGTACTCTGCGGGGAACGCCTGAAGCATCATCATGTCCAGATCCAACGCTGCAGAATAATAAACCCCCTTCGACTCAAGCCAGTTGCACCAACTTTCGATCTGTTGGCATTGTGACTCTTCAAACGGCGGAAGGGTCGTATCTTTTAAAAATTCGTGGCATCTATCATTCAATTCCCCGTTTACAACTGATCCAGACTCCAGCAGCTTGTTTGAAGCATATTTGATTCTTCCAAGCCCCCCGCCTGCCCGCCCCAAATCCAGGTCCAACAAGGTGAAAAAGGGGATGCCAAGCTGATTGAGCAACCACCAGAAATGGTTGACGTGGCGTCCACCGAGGGGAACAACCGCGACAAAGGAGGGGTCAATGGGCAGGTCCATGGCTTCCGCCAGTTTGGGCAGGACGATCTGCTCCGAATCTCCTTCAACCAGGATGACGAAGCGGGCGAAATAGAGTTCCGGATAGGCAATGACTGCCTCCCGCACATATTTCGCGGCTTCCTCATTATCCTTGGGAAGCGCAATCCTGCTGACGAGAGCCCTTCGGGTGTTCGACTCCAGGCGAAAATGACGCACCTCCTTGGGATCGATGCGGCCCAGCACGCCGGGGGAGTGGCTTGAAAAGACCGCCATGGCATGATGCGAACCCACCAGTTTGCGCAGGTGTCTGACAATGCGGGAGAGGAAGAACGGTGCCAGATGGTTTTCCGGCTCTTCCAGGGCAAAGATGGTCAACGCCGGGCTGTGCAGTTTGTCGCCGAGGAATCCCGTTTCCTGATTGTTCCGCGCCTCTTGCAACACCGCCTGCTCCACATCGAACACGGTGGCGGATAGTGCCAGATAAAACAGGGATTTCTGTCCGTCGCTGAGTTGGTCAACCGAGCGGTCGCGCCCATCCTCGGTGGGGCGGAAAGTGATGGTGATCCGGTTGATGACCTCTTCAAACTCCCTACTGATCGGCGAGAGACTTGGTTGGGCATCCAGCTCGGAGGCGTTGAGTCGCTTCCAAATCTTCTTCAACTCATTAACGATCCTGGTGATTCCTGGTTCAGCGTCAAAAGTTTTCTTACTGGTCTCACTGAGTTCCTTAACCGAATTCTTGGTCTCCTCCCGCCATGAGATGGCCCGGATGAGACGGCTCGTCATGTGGCCAAGGGCATTGCGGGTCAACGCCGCGCCATCCCGCGTGGCAGGAACGTAGTGAACCTGGATAAGCCCACGTTCGGCAGGGGGCATGCGCTGCTTTTGCTTGTCCTCCCCGGACTCCTCCTCGCCAAACGGCACTTCACTCAAGGTGGTGATCCAGTACATCCTCTCCTCGACCGCCCCTTCCGGCGTACCGTCTTGCGTCCAGGTCGCCTCCAACCGTATACGGCAGACCGGAGAGTCACCAGGAACTGCGCAGCACATATGGTTGAATACCGACGGGATACTTCCGGCGGCGTCCGCGCCGTCGGTTAACTCCGGAAATTTCAGAACCACATCCAGACAAAGTTGTTTGGATGTGACTTGGTCGGGATCTTCATTCGGGGCGAAGTGAAAATCACTGCGCACGACGCTCCTTTGATCCTTGGACACCCCAAAAAGTCTGAGCAGGGCGTGCATGGCGGCGGTCTTCCCACTGCCATTGGCCCCGACCAGCACCGTCAGATCGGGAGAAAATGAGATGGTGACAGCTTCAGGTCCGAAGCAGCGGAATCCAGTGGCGTCCAGTCGGCTGATATGCATGGTTTGGTTGCTTTCTTGATGGAATTACTTTGATTCTTAAACGCGCTATAACCCGCGTAGACTTCGGCATTGTTGACGCTATGTCAAGCAGAATTAATCTGCTTTTGGGATGAAAGGGGCATCGACTCTCAATAGCCCCGCTCACTCTAACCAGCTATGCAGGGCATGATGAAATTCCCACGTGGGTCAGGAGTGAACCACAGGCATGGTCACGGACACTGTCTTCCCATTCTGTAGTTGACCGAGCATCGGGAGGGCATCCTGGCCTTCTACGATTTCAACCGAATCTCGACCGGTCCTCTGGAAGGCATGAACAACAAGATCGGGCTGATGCAGCGAAAAGCCTGCGGCTTCACGGACATGGAATTCTTCAAGCTGAAAATCATGGCGCTGCACGAAACCAGACAGATCCTGATCGGGTGATCTCACCCCCTCAGGTACGCTTCAACCAGAAGAGCCGGATTATCCGTATCAATATGTTGCAACCTATTGATACGGCAATGAATAGATTGATATTATTCACCAATAAATTAAAATTTATTGGTGAATAATCAATAGGTTGCATGACAGATGGCATCTGAATCCGACAGGCTGCTAGCCAGGTGGAGTTTCGCCGTGGTAGAGTGCCCGGGTCTGGTAAATCCCCCGTCCTGCGGCGTCAGAATGGCGACGTCAAGGGGGGGGGGCGAGATCACCCCTGACCCTGACTCGCAGGATGCCCCCGTGAAGCGCCCTCCCACCTCCCGAAGCGTTCCCGCGCCCTCCTCTTCGATCCCCCCCGGCGAGATTCGGCGTTTGCTGGACGCCGGACGGGGCCGGGAGGCCATCGAGCCGTGCAAGGCGTTGATCAAGCAGGAGCCTTCCGGTGGTCATGAGCCTCTGCTGGTGGAGGCCTACGTCCTGCGGGCCGGAGAGCTGGAATCCAAGGGGATGGTCAAGGAGGCGCTGATCCTGCTGGAGAACGCCGACCGTTTGACCGCCTTCCCCGGCCTTGCGGAGCGGCGGCTGGACCTGCTGTGGCGTCTGCATCGATTCGAGGCGGCGGCGGTTCTCCATTTTTCCCTGGAATCGACTCCGGGCCGGGAGAGTTCCGGCGCAAACCCGACCTTCCCGGAGCGTTTGGCCCCCCGCCTTTTGACCGGGGAGGTTCCGCCCAAGGTGATCCCCCCGAACTCACCCTGGATCGGCTGGCTCGCCACCGCCCGACAGGCCCTTTCCGCCTTCGACCAGGGAGATGAGACCCGGCTGGCGGAGAGCCTGAAGGGGATCTCCCTGCGTTCCCCATTCAAACCGTTGCGATGGCTGCTTCCGGCCCTGAACGAGGCGGGGAGGGATCCGGCGCGGGCGCGTCAACGGGTGGAAGGGATCGGCCCCGACTCTCCGTGGTCGCCTTGGGCGCGGCTCGTCGAGGCCGCGACTCTGGACGTGCCCGAACTGGCCCGGCGGTTGTCGGAACTCCCCCCAAGGGAGGCCGGGATGACCTTGCGCCTGCGGGGGGAGGATCCCGGCCCCAGCCAACGGCTGCGGGAGATCCTGGCGCTGCCTCTTCCCCGCCGGGTTCAGGTTTTGCTGAAGGAGAAGATGGACCCCTCCTGGCCCGAGGCCCTCCTGCGCCGCGCCCTGCTGGGCTGGATGGTGGAATCTCCCTCCCCCGGATGTTTCCACGCCTACGAACAGAGGTTCGGCCCCCTGGATCCTCTGGAACGGCTGCGGCTGGCGGCCCTGGCGGCGGAACGGAGTCATCTGGAGCACCTTCCCGACCATTGGCGTCCGGTGCTGGCCTGGTTGGAGAAGGCCCCTCCAACGCCGGAGGGGGATTTGGCCCTGGCCCTCATTCATCGCCGGGTGGGAGATTTTTATTTCGAGACGCGACGGGACCATCCCGACGGAGCCTATCACCTGAGGCAGTCCCTGAACTGCGACCCCAAGGATAGGGACGGCTGGCTTCGGCTCCTGGAGTGGCTCAAAGATCAAAATATGGATCGCGAATACCGGCAGCGGCTGGAGCTGGCCCTGCGCCATTTTCCCCAGGATGCGGCGTTGCTGGGAGCGGCGACGCGGGAGGCCTTCGAGGGGGAGGCCTTCGCCAAGGCGGCCAAACGGGCCCAACAGTGGTTGGAGGCGGATCCGCTCCATCCCGCGCCCCGCGCGATGCTGGTGCGGTCGAACGCGGCCCAGGCCCGCAAGCAGATCCGGTCGGGACGGAACGATCTGGCGGAACGCTCCCTCCAGGAAGCGGAACGGTTCGCCCGCCCCGACGGGGAGGAGGCGGGGGTGGTGGGGATCAACCGCGCCTTTCTGCTTTGGCATCAGGATCGGGTCGAGGAAGGCGAATCCTTGCTGCGGGAGGTGGTTCGAACTCTGGGGGGGGATGGGGCGGCCCATCTGCAGGTGCAGGTCGAGGCCCTATTGCTGGGCGGAGAGGTCGGATTGAAACGGTGGGCGGCGCAAATCTCCTCCCCCACCCCTCAGGGTCTCCCTCCCCGGGACGATTTGTTGCGGCGAATGGCCGTGATCGAAGCGTATCTGACCCAACCCAAGGTCGATTGGAAGGGGCTGTTGTTGGGGATGCAACCGCTCCTGTTTGAAGGGGCGAAGTTGAATTTCAGCGCCGATGAGCTGCGTCGGATCGGCCGGATCCTGGATCATCTGGAAAGATACGAGTTATTGGAACGCTACGCCGCCCGAGGGGAGAAGCTTCATCCCGGCGAACCGATCTTCAAGGCCTGGAAGACCATCGCCCGTTGCGGCGGGGATTCGTTCCGGCTCTCCCAGGCCGCAGCCAAGCGGCTGGAGGCGGTCCATGATCAGGCCCGTCAGGCCGGGGATCACGAGGCGAGGGCCCGGATCGATCAATTCATGCGGGAGAACGACCTCTCCGATGGAGATTACGAGGAGGCCATCGTCCATGAACTGAAGGAGATATCCGGCCAAAAGGATTCTCCGGCGCACCGGCGGTTGGAAAGGGCGATGGACGAACTCCCCCCTCTGCCCAAGGCCGAGGAGAGGCGGCTGGTGGATACCATCGCCCAGGGGGTACGGGAAATCCGGCGGGATGTTCCGGGCCTGAATGATCGGGAGGCGATAAAAAACGAGATCAAGCGGCTTTTCCGGGAAGAGGCCGGTTTTCCCGATTTTATGCTCAACTCCCAACTGTTCGAGGGGGTGCTGGAAAAAGGATTGGATCGGGCGGGGATCGCCCGGCGTCCCGCCGCCGGAACCTCTTCTCCGTCCGCGGACGTATCTACCGCACCCAAGGGTGGAAATCCTCCGCCGCCACCGCCGCCTCGACCTGCCGGGCCCAAACCGCCGACGGACCCCCGTCAGTTGATCTTTGATTTTGGAGAGGAGTCATGAATTCCGATCCCTATTTCGTCCTGGGACTGTCCGACGACGCCGACGACGAGGCGGTGCGTCAGGCCTATCTGCGGGGGGTGCGGACCTTCTCCCCGGATCGGCATCCGGAGCGGTTTCAGGAGATTCGGGCGGCCTATGAAGCCCTGCAAGACCCCCGACGCCGGGCCGCATGGCGGCTGTTTCATCCTCCGCGCGTGGATTTCGCCGCGCTGCTCGCCCCCCTGCTGCGGCCCGATCCCGCCATCCCCCGGCCCACGTCCCGGGAGTTGCTGGCGCTCCTCGCCGCCCCTCCCGCCGAGAGAGGCGGCCCATGACCTCCCAGCCCGTGGACCACGACGCGCTGCTCGACCAGTTCCGCAACTGGCTGGAGCGGTCCGGGATCTCCGCCCCCCCCTCCGACCTCGACGGGGAGCGAGTGGATCTGTACACCCTGTTCGTGGAGTTGGCGGCGCTCAAAAACGAGGTGCGCATCGAGTCGCGGCAGGTCAAGAGCGCCCTGGACGCCTTTCGCGAACTGACCGAACCGTTGCAGGCCGGTCAGGAGGCCCTCAAGGGTGAGATCGCCCGATTGAGGGAGGAGAAGGCGGCGGCCTCCCGGGAGGCGCTGCGCCCGTTGCTGCTGGAGCTGCTGGATCTGCGGGATCGGATGGCGGCGGGGGTGGAGGCGCTGCCGGAACGGAAGAGCTCCCGAAAATGGTTTCGCCGTTTCCGCCCCAAGGAGGAGTCGCCGCTGGAGAGGTGGCGGGAGGGGCTGACCATGACCCTGCGGCGTCTGGATCAGATTCTGGCGGCACGGGAGGTGGTTCCCACCCCGACCCTGGATCGTCCCCTGGACCCCCGAACCTCCCGGGCGGTGGGCGGGGTAAGTCGCAAGGGGGTCGCCGTCGGCGTGGTGGTGGAGGAGATCCGCCGGGGATATGGCTGGCGCGACGAGGTGCTGCGTCTCGCCGAGGTGATGGTCAACCGGCCCGAGGAGCCGTGAATCATGTCTTCCGAATGGATCATCGGCATCGATCTGGGGACCACCAACTCGGAGGCGGCGGTCTACCGCAACGGTCGTCCCGAAATTCTGCCCGACGAGGAGGGGCGGCTGATTCTACCCTCCTGGGTCGGGGTGACGGAGGAGGGAGCGATCCTGGTGGGGGAGGCGGCGCGCAATCAGTACGCGGCCTTTCCCGAGCGCACGGTGCGGTCGATCAAGCGACGCATGGGGGAGTCGGCCAAGGTGGCGATGGGAGGAAAGGAGTACTCTCCCCAGGAGATCTCCGCCATGATCCTGCGCCGCCTGAAAACCATCGCCGAGGCCCGGTTGGGGGAGCCGTTGGCCAGGGCGGTGATCACCGTTCCCGCCTATTTTTCCGACGCCCAGCGTCAGGCCACCCGGGAGGCGGGTCGCATCGCCGGGCTGGAGGTGATGCGCATCGTCAACGAACCTACCGCCGCCGCCCTGGTTTACGAGGCGGGTCATCAGCGGGCGGGGCGCATCCTGGTTTACGATCTGGGGGGAGGAACCTTCGACGTCTCGGTGGTGCGCCTGGAGGAGGGGGTGGTGGAGGTGATCTCCAGCCATGGCGACAACCATCTGGGGGGAGATGATTTCGACCAGCGGATCGTCAACCATCTGCTTGATCAGTTGCAATCCCAGGGGGTCGCCTCTTCCGCCATGACGACAAGAGTCATGGCGCGCCTAAGTCGGGCGGCGGAGACGGCCAAGATCCAACTCACCGATCACCCCTTCGTCCGCATCGAGGAGGAGCATCTGCTGACGTGGAAGGGCCAACCGGTCCACTTGGCGGTGGAGTTGAGCCGGGAGGGGTACGAAGGGATGATCGGGCCGTTGATCGAGGGGACCCTGGCGGCGGTCCACACGGCGTTGCAGGGGGCAGGGTTGACCGCCCGGGACATCGGCTCGGTGCTGCTGGTGGGGGGGGCGGCCCGCACTCCGCTGGTACGACGGAGGCTGGAGGAGATTTTCGGCTTTCCCCCCCGAGGCGAGGTGAATCCGGAGTTGTGCGTCGCCCTGGGAGCGGCGATCCAGGCCGCGGCCCTGCAAGGGAGTCCGGTTTCGGCGGTGCTGGTGGACATCACCCCCTACACCTTCGGCACGTCAGCCTTGGGAGAGTTGGACGGGGAGTGGACCCCCGACTTTTTTGTCCCGGTGATCCGCAAGAACACCCCCATTCCGGTGAGCAAAAGCGAAGTGTTTTTCACCGTCGAGGACAACCAGGAGTTGGTGGAGGTGCGCATCTTCCAGGGAGAGCATCGGGACGCCCTGCGCAACCGGTTGATCGGCGAATTCACCATCGAGGGGTTGAGCCGGGGGTCGGCCCATCAGCCGGTGGTGTTGCGGATGGATCTGGACCGGGACGGCATTCTTCACGTCACCGCCACCGAAAAGAACAGCGGCCTGGCCAAACGGATCCGCATCGCCCACGCCCTGGATAAGCTGGAGGAGGCGGACATGGACCTGTCCCGTCGTCGCCTGGACGAGCTTTTCGGAGCGGCGGGGGGGAACGAGGAAGAGGCGTCCCAAACCCGCCAACGGCGGGTTCAGGCCCTGGCCCTGGTGGAAAAAGCCGAGCGTCTGCTGGAATCCGCCGCCCCCGAGGATCGGGAGGAGATGATCGACCTCATGGAGGCGATCCGGGATGGATTGGACGCCGAGAATGGTTCGGCCGTCGAGGAGTCCTGCCAGGCGTTGTCGGAGATTCTCTTCTATCTGGAGACGTGAGTCTCCGAGGCCGGGAGGACGGTCCCATGGAACGATGTCCCCAGTGCCGGGCCACCCTGGCTCCGCCGCCGGAGTGGGCAGTCTGCCGCCGCTGCGGCGCCGACTGGAGGTTGGCGCAACGGATCGAAGGTCAGGCCCGCCGCCTGGAAGGAGAGACCGTGGCCGCCCTGAAGCGGGGCGCGGTCCTTGAAGCACGGCATCTGGCCGGGCAGGCGATGACCATGCAGTCCACCCCCTTCAACCGTGCCCTGACTGGCTTCGCCGTCGATCTTGCCTCCCACTCCGAACATGGGCGGTAGGATCAGCAAAATCTGGAACCTTGGGTCGGCTCCTCTTCCCCGGCGAGGTCGGGGTGAGATCTCCTGAAATCTCCAGAGAGGATGCTCGGTCCGGTTTGCTCGATCCGGGCGCTCTTCCATCGCCCAGCCGCCTATCAACGCAAGAATCGGAGAATTTCCACCCATCTCCAAGATTCTCTTTCCACTTCATTCAGTTGCCCCGTCTTGCGGTCTCGTTCGCCTGTTCGAGAATCGGGTAATTTCCTTGCCCTCCTTCAGGATCACCGCCGCTTCGTCGTCACCGCTCCGGCACTGCTCGGCCAGCAGCCGCTCCAGCAAACGAAATTCGGGCAGCGCCGCCACGGCCTCGTCTGGCCGGAATCTATTCGGGCATGAAACCCAGGGCCGCCGACGAACAGCTCCAGGAGTTGACCAAACCCACCGCCATCAAGGTGCTGAAAACCCTCTCGGAAAAAAACGCCGCCAAAATTCTCAACACCATGGCCCCGGAAAAGGCGGTCCCCCTGGCCCAGGAGTTGGGCCTGCCCATCGCCGACCGCCGCCAGCGCAAACAAATATTGCCAGCGAGGAGCATCATATAATTTTCTTGAAGTATTCCGGTCATCATGATAACATGCGGCACCGTTATTGATGGGTACGCAAGTAAGCGACTTGCGTCGTTCTCCTCCACCCATGTAAAAGCCGCTGGATTCCCGCTATCGCGGGAATTACGGAAAAAAAGTTGTAACCGTTCAGCTCAGTAAACCGATTCAGGCAGCCTGAAGCATCGAAACAGCC
>JADGAP010000102.1 GCA_015231965.1 Magnetococcales bacterium
CTCATAATCACTTTTGTCAAGGGCTGACGCAGCTTCTACTGGGCTGAACGGTTACGTTCGATCTTGGCGGGGCTATTATATCAACTCGTTGTATTTTCAACGCCAGCTGATGGATTCGATGCAAATGATGCATATGTGAGAGTGTTCGGGAGTGTTCCGAGAATATTGGTTGGGGGGTGGATAGCTGTTTTTGCAGGTGATATTGCGAACAATTATGTTATGGCTAAGCTGAAGATTGCGACAAAGGGAAAAGTGTTATGGGTTAGAACGATTAGTTCTACATTCGTTGGGCAGCTAGTTAATACGGCAGCATTCTATGTGATAGCATTATACGGGGTGATTCCAGATGGAATGTTAGTGTCGGCCATGTTAACAGGATGGCTGATGAAGGTTTGTGTTGAGGTTGTGTTTACCCCGGTAACATATCTGGTCGTTGGATTGTTGAAGAAAGCAGAAAATGAAGACTATTACGATCATGGTACAAATTTCAATCCATTGATCATAGATAGACCTGTATGACATTGCTAGGCTGCAACGTCATACCTAATTTTCCGGGTATGACGTTGCTCAATGATGTTAAAGAATTAAATCGGCATGCTTTTGATCTTAGTTAGCAGAAATCCCCTCCCTGATCACCTCTTCCACCAATCCGCGTGCGACCCCTCCCCGCACTTCGGCGTGGCCGATGCGGGTCATGAGAACGAAACGAATCTCTCCCCCCTCGACCTTTTTGTCCCGGGTCATGGCCTCCCAGTAATCCTCCACCGATCCCTTGGGTAAGCGCAGATCGAAACCGGAGGCGGTCAACAGCCGCCGCAGTCGTTCCGCCTCGCCCGCCGCGCAGATCCCCAACCGCACGGAAAGTTCCGCCGCCGCCATCATCCCCATGGCCACCGCCTCGCCGTGGAGGACGTTGCCGTATCCCGCCACCGACTCCACCGCGTGTCCGAAGGTGTGGCCGAAGTTGAGCAGCGCCCGGGCCCCGCTCTCCTCCCGCTCGTCCCCCGCCACCACCTCCGCCTTGATGCGGCAGCAGGCGTGGATCACCTCCGAGAGGATCTCCGGCTCCAGGGCCAGCAGGTCGTGAACCTTCTCCTCCAGTCGGGCGAAGAGGGGTTCGTCGCGGATGACGCCATACTTGATCCCCTCCGCCAGCCCGGCCAGCAGCTCCCGGCGGGGCAGGGTGGACAGGGCGTCGGTGTCGATCACCACCAGCCGGGGCTGATAAAAGGCCCCGATGAGATTTTTCCCCAGGGGATGGTTGATCCCGGTCTTGCCCCCCACCGAGGAGTCCACCTGGGAGAGCAGCGTGGTGGGAACCTGGACGAAGGGGGTTCCGCGCAAAAAACAGGCGGCGGCGAATCCCGCCATGTCGCCGATCACCCCGCCCCCCAGGGCGACGATGACCGAGGAGCGCTCGAAGCGATGTGCGATGAGGGCGTCGAAGATGCGTTGCAGGACGCTCCACTCCTTGTAAACCTCGCCGTCGGGCAGGATCACCGGCAGGGTTTGGAATCCCGCCCGCTCCAGGGCGTCGGTGACGGTTGGGAGATAGAGGGGGGCCACCGTCTCGTTGGTCACAATGGCGGCCCGACGTCCCTTGAGCAGGGGGGCCAGGGCCCCGCCCAGTCCGGCCAGTCCGCCGGGACCGATGACAATGTCGTAGCTCCGGGCACCGAGTTCCACCCGCAGGGCGCGATGGCGGTTCATGGACGCCTCCTCATCTGACAGAAAAAGGAACGGAACTTCGTGAAGGTCGGGAACTTCAGGGGCCAACCGGGGAGAGCGGGGCGAACCCCCTTCCCCTTTCCCCCGCCGGGTTGGACGGGGGAGGGGAAAAGGATACGGCGAAGCGCGGGGATCAGGAAGGTTCCACGACCCGGGGGGTGATGAAGATGAGCAGCTCGGTCTGGGAGGTGCGGGTGGCGTAGTTTTTGAACAGCCAGCCGAACAGAGGAATTTCACTCAAGGCGGGTACGCCGGTTTTATCCTCGTTGGTGGAGTTTTGGTAGATCCCTCCCAGCACGATGGTGTCGCCGTTTTTCACCAGCACCTTGGTGTTGACCTGCTTGGTGTTGATGGGCGGGGGCGAGCCGGAGGGGGCGGTGCCCAGGGAGTTGTTGCTGGCCAGCACCGTGAGGGTGATGTAGTTGTTGGGGGTGATTTGCGGCGTGACGGTCAACATCAGGGTGGCTTGAATAAAGCTGTACGTGGTGCCGCCGCTGCTGGATTCGGTGGGGTAGGGCTGGTTGATGCCCTGCTGAATGCTGGCGCTCTGGTTGTTGGTGGTCAGCACCCGGGGGCTGGAGATCACCTTGGCCTTGCCGAAGGTCTCCAAGGCACCCAACTCCACCCCCAGGTCGAGCATGGGGGAGAGGGTGCCCAGGTTGAATCCGATGTTGCCCACCGTGCCCGCCGGCTTGAGGTTCACGTTGGCGGGGGTGGCCATTTGCGGTCGTGCGGCGCCAAGGTCGGCGGTGGCCTGTTGCACCGTGGAGGCGTTGGCGACGCTGCTGGAGAGGCCCCATTTGGCCGCCTGGGAGTTGGGGCGATAGTTGAATCCCCAGTTGATGCCCAGGGTCTCTTGACTGACCCGGTCCACCTCGACGATGCGGGCCTCGATCAGCACCTGGGGAATAGGCTTGTCCAGCCGCTGGATCATCTCGCGAATCTTCGCCAGATTGGAGACGGTGTCCTTGATGATCAGCGTGGTGGTGCGGGGATCCACCGCCACCGTGCCCCGGCTGGAGAGGATGCGCGACCCCAGTTGCACGTCTCCCTCGGTGAGCAGGGTGCGAATCTGGTTCACGTCGGCGAAGCTGACCGGGATCATCTCGGTGACCAGGGGCTCCAACTGCTGGGCGCTCTGCTCGGTTTGCAGGCGCACCTGGGCCATGCTCTGAATTTCCGCCAGGGGGGCGACTCGGATGATGTTCCCCTGTTTCACCTTGCCCAATCCCCGGGCCTCCAGAATCAGGTCCAGGGCTTGGTCCCAGGGCACATCCACCAGCCGCATGGTCAGCGTGCCGGAGACGCTGTCCGAGGTGATGATGTTGAGGTCGCTCACCTCGGCGATCAGCTTGATTGCGTTCTGTACCGAAATATCCTGAAAATCCAGTGTGATCCGTTCTCCGGTGTAGGTCGTGCGCCCGGCGTCGGCGGTCTGCGGGGGTTTGACCTTGATCAGCAGCTGGTCGCCCTTTTGCAGAATGTCGTGCAGGTTGTTGCCGCTGCTCATCCGCACCACCAGCCGACTCCCCCCGCCGTGGGGATAGGCGTCCACCGCGTTGACCGGCCCGCCGAAGGCGCTCACCTCCATGCGCCGTTGCAAATGTTCCGGCAGCTTGGCCCCGATGAGATCCACGATCAAATCCGAGCCGTCCTGGGCGCTTTCCAGGGGAATGTCGGAGCGCCCCAGGTCCACCTTGACCACCCCTTGCTCCCCCTCCCGGGTGAACTCCACGTTGCGCAGCATCGGGGCGCCGCCCTTGCCCATCACCCCGTGGGAGAGGAGGATCACCGGCATGCCGTGTTCCCGGGTTTGGCGGAAGGTCACGCCCCCGTCGCTGAGGGCGATGATCAGGCGGGCTTTATCCGGGGCGTTGCCCACCTGGATGCCGTTGATCTCCGGCGAGTTGATTTTAAGGTCGCTGCGCTTGACCGCCCCGGTGGCGCCGAACAGATCCACCACCAGCCGGTTGGGATTTTTCAAACGATGAATCTGGGGATCGGGCAGATCCCCGTTGCCCAGCAGATGGATCCGCGTCCCCTCCTCGCCGGACATCACCTGCACATCCTGGAGCGCCACCCCCTGGGCGTCGCGGGAGTGGGTGGCGGAAAAGAGGGTCACTTCCAATCCGTTGGTTTTTTCCACCACTTCATGGGCCGGTTCGCCCTTGAGCATGATTTCCAGCTTGACCCCGCCCTCGGGGCGCTCCATGGGGAAGAGCCCGGTGAGTCCGGAAAGATTCAGGGTTCGGGGTTGAATCGCCGGATCCAGTTTTTGCTTGGGAAAGACCAGCAACAGCCGGTTGGGCTTGTCCAACGGGAACAGCTCGTAGGGGAGGGGGCCGTCGGCCTGGATCACCACGGTGGAGCCTTGTCCCGTCTCCACCGTTTCGATGCGGGTGATGCGCTGGGCGACGGCGGCGGGTTGGGCGGCGGTCGGGGCTTCGGCGACCTTGTCGGAGGGGACGGCGCTGGTCGAGACGACGGCGGGAGGGGGGGCGTCATCTTCCCCGGATCCCGGCGTGGTCTGGGGCGGGACGCATCCCGCCAGCGCCATCAAGGCGATCACCGTCAGCAAACGGTAGGTCATCGGGGCGTCTCCCCCTTGTTGGAATGAAGGGGCAGAAGGGTGACGTGGGGGCGCGGCGACTCTTCGCCGACCTCGATGTACACCTCTTCCAGTTCGATACCTTCGTCGGTGATGCGCACCACCACACCCTCCCGCACCCCCATGCGGATGCCGGGCTGCACCGGATGGCCCCGTCCGGAGGGATCCTGCACCAGGGCCACCTTGGCCCCGCGAATGTGAATCACCCCGGTGAGCTTCAAGCTTTCCAGGGGAAAGGCCTCCAGGGGCTCCTTCTCCCGCTTGGGGGGGGGCGGGGGCTGGTCGGAGTCCTCCGTCGCGGCGGGCTCGTCCGCCCGGGCTTGCTGCCGCAGCATGTCGGTGGGGGGACGAAAGGGATCCCGCTTGTTCGCCGCCTGATAATGAAAATCCTCCGGCTCCGCCGCCGGGACTGGGGCGGTCGTTTCCGCCGGGGCCGCCGGGGCTGGGGCGGGAGGAGGAGGCGCGGCGGGGGATTCCGCCGCCGGGGCGGAAGGAGCGGGGGGAGGCGGGGCGTCCGCCGCCGGGGCGGGGGTGACCGTCGCGAGGAGCCCTCCGCCCATCAGCAGGGCGAGGAAAAGGCGCGGGAGGGCGCTGGAGCGGCTCATTTTTTCACCTCGCCCGGCGCGCCGTCCTTCTTGCCTTCGTCCGGATCGAGAAATCGGTAGGTGACGGCCTTGGCGGAGGCGTTCAACGCCGCCTTGAAGGGGAGGGGCCGCCCGTCGGGGCCCAGTTGGTTGGCTTCGTGTACCGCCGCAAGGCGCAAATCCCCCACCGTGACGATGCGGTGCAGGTGGGAAACCCGGTCCAGGAACTGGGCGACGTTGTGATAGGCCCCCTGAAATTGCAGATTGATCGGAACCTCGGCGTAGAATTGTTGGGGAAACTCCTGCAACGGGGCGAAAAGTTGAAAATCCAACCCCTGGGTGTGGCCCGCCTCGGAGATGTCGGTGAGCAGGCTGGGCAGCTCCTTGCTGGAGGGCAGCTCCTCCATGGCCTTACGCTCCTTGATCTTGAGCGCCGCCAACTCCTCGCGCAACTGGGGCAGTTGGGTGAGCATCCGCCGTTGGGACTCCTCCTTGTCCACCAGCTCCTTCACGGTCTTTTCCAACGCCGCGATTTGGTCCGCCCGGTCGCCGTACCACTGGAACCAGTAGAAAAAGGCGATGAAGGCGAGAATGCCCAAGGCGGCGGCGATCTTTTCCACCAGCTTGAGCCGGAGCAAGACCAGGGGGTCGAAACCGAGATCCATTATGGGGCCCCTCCCCCGGCGGGCTTCTCCTCCCCCGGCTTGGGGGGGGGAGCGGGCGGAGTGACGCGGGCGTTGAGGGTGAACGTCCGTATTTTTTTCCGGCCCTGGTTGTCATTCATCGAAACCCGGGAGAGATCCACCCCCTCGAAAAGCGGCGACTCCTCCAGCCGACGCATGAAATCCGCCACCTCGGCGTTGGAGGCGGCGGATCCGCTGAGGGAGATTTGTCCCTTTTCGGTGCTCATGGCGGTCAGCCAGACTTGATCGGGGATGGCCTTGGCCACCTCGTCCATGACCCGCACCGAGACGGATCGCTGACGCCGCAGATCGGCGATGGCGTCCAGGCGATTTTGCACCGCCTGTTTTTTGGCGTTGATGTCCTTCACCTCGCCCAGATCCTTTTCCAGTTGGGCGATGGTTTTTTCCTGGGCCTCCTTCTTGGCGGCCAGGGCGTCGATGTCGCCCAGCAGCATGGCGTCGAAGGCGTAGGCCCCGCCCAACCCCAGAAAGACGGAAAATCCCCACGCGGCGACAATGGTTTGCACCCGCTTGAGGCGGCGGGCGGGGCGGTAGGGGATGAGGTTGAGGCGGATCATGCCGGGGCTCCCCGCAAGGCCAGGCCCAGGGCCACCAGATAGCGGGCGTCCAACTGGGAAACGTACTCGGCGGGAACCGAAAGTTTGCCGCTCTGGGCGGGTTGGGCGGTCTCCACCGGGATGCCCGTTTGCTGGCTGAGAAAATCGGCGATGCCGGGAATCAGGGCGCATCCGCCAGCGAGGCAGATGGTCTGCACCGTCTGCTCGGTGTGATTCTGGTGATAAAAATCAATGGTTTGTCCAAGCTGATGGACCAGTTGCTCCAAAAAGGGCTGAATCACCTCCTGGTGCAGGGTCTCCTTGGGAACGGGGAGCAGCCCTTCCCCCAGGAGGGCCCGTTGCGCCGCCCCGGGGGCGAGGCGAAAACGGCGTTGCGCCTCTTCCAGCATGCGGTGACCGCCGAAAGGGTGATCGCGGGTGAAGTCCGGCGCGCCGTTGCGCAGAATGACGATGTTGAGCAGCGAGGCCCCGGCGTTGATGACGGCGACCGTCTCCCCTGTCAGGGGGGGCTGGAGAAAGGTTTCGTAGGCGTTGGCGGCGCAATAGAGGTCCATGTCCAGGACGCTGACGGTCAATCCCGCCGCCTTCAGGGTCTCCAGCCGATTGTTGAGCAGATCCTTGCGGCAGGCGGCCAGCAACACCTCCATGGTCTCTTCCGGGGCGTTGAGATCCTTGGGGGCGGGTTTGCCCTTGAGTTTGGCGACGGCCTTTCCCTTGGTCGGGGTGAGAATTTGAAAATCCAGGGTGACATCCTCGATGTCGAAGGGGATGTACTCCTCGGCTTCCAGGGAGATCTGGTCTTCCAGATCCAATTCTGTCATGATGGGGAGCTGGATTTTCTTGGTAATCACCGCCGATCCGCTCACCGCCGCCGCCACCACCCGGTTGGAAATGCGAAGGCTTTTCAAGAGTCCGGCCACGGCCTGGGCGACGGTTTCCCGCTCCTTGACCACGCCGTCGGCCACCGCCTCCGGCGGCAACAGGGCGGAACCGCAACGCAGCAGACGCCACTTTTTGCCCACAGCCTTGAGTTCCACCACCTTGATGGCGGCGGAGCCGATATCGAGCCCCACGCTGGAGCGGCTGGCGGAACCCAGGGAGAACATGTCGCCTCGCTGACGGCTTGACCGTCGCCGATGGAGTGGTGAAACCAAACGTCAACCAAAGGGTGGATGGCCCCACCTTCGGAATGATCTCGCCGTCCATTGAATTTTTCCAGGAAAAATCAATGGTTGGCTGGGATTGTCTCGCGGAACCCGGTTGGGAGAACCCCCCAGTCTGGGGGGGGCGCGGCGGGGACCGAAGGCGGATGCCAGCTAGCATTATGCAAAAAGGGCGCCCATGGGCAGATGGTTGAAGTGGCTATTGGCTTTGGTGGTGGTGGGGATGTTGGGCGGAGCCCTGGCGGCGTGGGGGATCTACCTGCGCTACTCCCGGGATCTGCCCAATCTGCAAAGCCTGGCCGATTACAATCCCAGCCTCATCACCCGGGTCTACGCCCGGGACTATCAGCTGTTGGGCGAGTTCTACGTCCAGCGTCGCCAGTTCATTCCCCGCTCGGAAGTCCCGCCTTTGTTGATCAAGGCCTTTCTCGCCATCGAGGACTCCCACTTCTACTCCCATCCCGGCATCAACCTGATCAGCATCGGTCGGGCGGCGCTGGCCAACCTGCGAGCGGGCAAGATGGTGCAGGGGGCCTCCACCATCACCCAGCAAGTGGTGAAAACCTTCCTGCTGAGTCCGGAACGGAAGCTGGAACGGAAGGTGCGGGAGATCATCCTGTCGTACCGCCTGGAACAAAAATTTTCCAAGGATGAAATTCTCGAACTCTACCTCAATCAAATCTATTTGGGAGGGGGGGCCTACGGCGTTGGGGCGGCGGCTCGGGTCTATTTCAGCCGCGACGTGGCGGACCTCTCCTTGGGGCAGATGGCCATGTTGGCGGGGTTGCCCCAACGTCCCAGCAAGTTCGATCCCTGGCGCTTTCCCGAGGCGGCCAAGAAGCGGCAGCGACTGGTGTTGACGCGGATGGCGGATGAGGGGTTCATCACCGCCGCCGAGGCCGAGGCGGCGGTCAAGGAGGATCTCTATCTGGCCAAGCCCTATCAACCGCTGGAGGAGGTTTCGCCCTATTACGTAGAACACGTGCGGCGGACCTTGCTGGCAGAGTGGGGCAATCGCCAGCTCTACCATGGGGGGTTGCACGTTTACACCCCCTTGCATCCCCGCTATCAGCGAGCGGCGCAACGGGCGGTGCGCAACGGTTTGCAAACCTTTGACCGACGCAACGGCTACCGGGGGTCGCTGGAGCATCTGCCTGCGGTGGACGAGGCGGCGCGCCAGAAATGGCTGGCCTCGGTGAAAAAGGTTCATCCCAGCACGGCGGGCTATCTGCGGGCTCTGGTGTTGAAGGTGGAACCCCAGATGGCGCGGCTTCTTCTGCCCGACGGTCAGGAGGGGGAGTTGCCCCTCAAAGGGGTGGAGTGGGCTCGCAAGCAGCTGCCCGACGACCGGCTGGGGCCGCTGATCCGCAAGGTGGGAGACGTTCTGACGGCGGGGGACGTGGCGCTGGTGGAGTTGGAGGAGCCCGACGTGGTGGTGAGCCCCGAGCGGGCGGTGCCGGAAAATCTCCTGGCCGACGCCATCGAGGAGGAGTTGGAGCAGACCCCGGGATCGGGCAAGCCAGCCCCCAAACCGGCGGAAAAGGTCAAGGAGGCACCCAAGGAGTCGGTCAAGGGGGAGAAAAAGGCCCCGCGCGCGCTGGTGAAGGTGAAAGCCCTGGGCCAGGAGCCGGAGGCGGAAGCGGCGCTGGTCTGCATCGATCCCCACAACGGGCAGATTTTGGCCATGGTGGGGGGCTACGATTTCGCCCGCAGCGAGTTCAACCGGGCGACCCAGGGCAAGCGTCAGCCGGGATCGTCGTTCAAGCCGTTCATCTACGCCGCGGCGCTGGACAAGGGCTTCTCCCCGGTGACCAAGGTGGACGACAGCCCCATGCCGGTCCTCTATCGCGACAGCCCCTCCGGCGAGCTGAAGGTGTGGAATCCGGAAAACTACGACCACAAATATCTCGGCCCCACCACGGTGCGGGTGGCCCTGGAAAAATCCCTCAATCTGGTGACGCTGCGCATCTTCAAGACCATCGGCGTCTCCTACGGCATGCAGTACGCCGCCCGCTTCGGTCTGAAGGTGCCGGAAAATCGCTGGAACCTCTCCATGGCCCTGGGCACCGGACAATTTTCGCCGCTGGAGATGGCCAGCGCCTACGCCGTCTTCGCCAACGGCGGCAAGCTGGTGGCCCCGGTCTACATCTCCCGGGTGCAGGATCGGCTGGGACGGACGGTGCATCGTCACAAGGGGGGGGATTGCCTGCTGTGCCATCGGGATTTAGAAAAATCCCCGGTCAACCTGCTCCACCCCATCGTCCCCGCCCCCGCCGACGGGGAAGGAGAGTTGGCGGTCCACGGGCAACGGGTGATCCCCGAGGAGATCGCCTATCAGGCGACCAACCTGATGAAGGGCGTGGTGGAGCGGGGCACGGCGACCAAGGCGCTGGAACTCAAGCGTCCCCTGGCGGGCAAGACCGGCACCACCAACGATTTTCGCGACGCCTGGTTTTCCGGTTTCTCCCCCTCGCTGGCCACCACGGTGTGGGTGGGCAAGGACGATTACACCCCCCTGGGGATCAAGGAGACCGGCGGTCGGGCGGCGTTGCCCATCTGGATCGAATTCATGCGCGAGGCGTTGGCGGATCAACCGACGAGCGACTTCCCAGTTCCCCCGGGGATTCGCCTGGAGTTGGTGGATGCGGGCAGCGGTCGGGCGGTCTCCACCGCCTCCCGCGAGACCGTGATCGAGGCGTTCAAGGGCGACGAGCGCCCCGGCGGCGAAACCATCGGTGTGGGCTTCTCCCCCGGCGACGAGGCATTCACCGGCGTGGAAGAGGGCATGTATTGAGGGCGCGTTACACGAAGGAGAGGGGCATGACAGGGGTGGAATCGAATTCGGTGGAAACCAGGGGCGTCGCCGCGCGGCGATCCGGCTGGAAGATCGCGGCGGCGGCGGCCCTGGGCCTGATTTTGACGGCGGCCCCGGCGGCGGCGGACAAGGCGGAAAAACATCGGCAGGCCCTCGACCTGGCCCTCAGTTCGGCTCAGGGGGGCAGCCTCAAGCTGGCGGACTACAAGGGCAAGGTGGTGCTAGTCAACTTTTGGGCCACCTGGTGTCCGCCGTGCAAGCGGGAGATCCCCGCCCTCACCCGAGCCCAGGAGCGGTTCAAGGGACAAGGGCTGGTGGTGCTGGGGATGAACTTCATGGAAAAGGCCGACAAAGAGAAGCTGGTCGGGTTCATCAAGGAGCATGGCATCAACTATCCCATCGCCTTCACCAACCCCACCGATTCGGCCAGACTGGCGGAAGGGCTGGGCGGGGTCTTCGGACTGCCCGCCAGCTTTCTCCTCAATCGGGAGGGGGTGGTGGTCCACGTTCACACCGGCGAGTTGGACGACGGCAAACTGAACAAGCTGTTGGAGCCGCTGTTGGGTTCCGTCGCCCCACAGACCGCTTGAGCCGAGAGCGCCCCATGGAGCAGGCCCCGACCCTTTGGCTGGTGTGGAGCAACGCCCCCAGCGAGGCCATCGCCCAACAGCTCGCCCACACCCTGCTGGCGGAGCGGCTGGTCGCCTGCGCCCACCTGTTTCCCGGAGGTCGCTCGATCTACCACTGGCAAGGCCAGTTGGAAGAGTCGGTGGAGTGGACCTTGATGTTCAAAACCACGGCGGAGCGTTATCCCGCCATGGTCGAGCGGCTGCGCGGGTTGCATCCCCACGAGACCCCGGAGATCCTCGCCACCCCCGTCGTCGCGGCGGATCCACGCTACGCCGCCTGGGTGATCGAATCGACGGCCCCCCTCCCGGTCACCCCCGAGGATGCCAGGAGCGGCGCCCATGGATGAATCGGTTTCGTTGCTGACGGCCCTGCTGGCGGGGCTGTTGTCCTTCTTGTCGCCTTGCGTCCTGCCCCTGGTTCCGGCCTACCTCAGCTTCATGTCCGGGGTTTCGGTGGATGGGCTCAAGGGGGTGGAGACGGCGACGGACCGTCAGGCGGCGTGGCGGGCGGTTCCCCACGCCCTGGCCTTCGTGCTGGGATTTTCCACCGTCTTCGTACTGCTGGGGGCCTCGGCGACCCTGGCCGGGCGCTGGCTGCTGGCCCATGTGGCCCAGTTGGGGCAGTTGGGCGGGGCGGTGATCATCCTGCTGGGGCTCCACTACATCGGCCTCTTCCGGCTGCGCTTCCTCGACGTCGATGCCCGCTTCCACAACACCGGTCAACCGGCGGGGTGGGTCGGATCCTACGTCATCGGTCTCTCCTTCGCTTTCGGCTGGACCCCCTGCGTCGGGCCGATCCTGGCGGGCATCCTGGGGCTGGCCGGCGGTCTGGAGACGGTGGGGCAGGGGATCGTATTGCTGGCGGTCTACTCGGCGGGACTGGGAATTCCCTTCATCATCGCCGGGTTGGCGGTCAATCTCTTCTTCGCCTTCTTCACCCGCATGCGTCGCCATCTGCACACCGTGGAAGTGATCTCCGGCATCCTCCTCACCCTGGTCGGGGTGATGATCCTGCTGGGCGACCTAAACCGCCTGAGCGTCCTCATTCTGGAATGGTTCCCTAGTCTGGCGACGTTGGGATAGAATGATTCCTTCACCCGCCACCCCCTCTCGGCGGCCCCCTAGAACAGTTTCGCCGTTCCATGCGGAGAGGACATGCACGAGGACTTTGTCGACGCCATCCAGAAGGCGATGCGGGAGCTGAGCATCGCCTTTTTTCCCACCGAACCCCAAGCCGGGCCGGTGAAGATCAAACCCAGCGATACCCCCTACGTCCCGCAAACCGCCTCGGTAACGGCCCACGTGGCCTATAGCGGCGGGGTCAACGGGGGGATGTTCCTGTTTTGCAGCACCCGCGACGTGGCGCTGCAACTGGCGGCGGTCCTTTCCGGCGAAACCCCGGCGGCGTTTGACGCCACCGCCAAGGACGCCCTGGGCGAACTGACCAACATGATGGCGGGCAACGTCCAGACCCGCCTGGAGGAAGTTCTCGGCTCCATCGGGCTGACCCCGCCCCAGGTCTTCGCCGAGGGCGCGGTGGCGCAATCCTGCGACCCCGCCAGCGAGAGTGTGCGGCTCATCTACCGCTACGAAGGGGGCTTCTTCATGGTGGAAGTCTACTTCAAGACCCCGGAGTAACGCCCGACCCTTCGCCAGAATCATGGATTTATCAGATAGGATTCAATGGTTTGGCGAGATATTTCCGGGGGGGGTTGGGGAAAAATGGAGGATCCCGCGCAGCAACGCTTGCGTCCCATCCGACGATGGGGTACAAATAGCGCCCTTCACGAGACGCAGTTGAAGCCCGGTCTTGGGAAGGTGCTTTAAGCGGTTGAAATCCTTGAGAAAGGGTTGAGATCGAGAAAAAAGCGAGAAAGTGAAAATTAGGGCTTGCGGAGTTGAAACGGAATCGGGTATAAATTGTGGCTCACCTGGCGACGAAGGGAACGACGGCGAAGCAGCCGGAGGGACTGGAAGCGAAGGTCG
>JADGAP010000103.1 GCA_015231965.1 Magnetococcales bacterium
GTAGGGGCCGCCCCAGTAGCCGCCGCCGTAGGGTCCGCCCCATCCGCCGTAGCCGCCGCCCCACCAAGCCTCCGCCGAGGAAGGTGCCAGCGCCGCAGAGCCCAACAGAGCCGTCAAAGCCAAAACCGCAAGTCCTTTCTTCATGGATGTCTCCTTCTCTTTTCGGAAAAAAAGGGAACACGCACCCTCGGCGGCCCGGTTTCGTGGGTTGACAACCGGCCCCCCCTCGGTCAACGAACGCTTGGAGTCCAGATTCTCGCAGCAAGTTCCAGCATTTTGAAACATAATTTTGTAAGAGATTGCAACGTATTCGCGGGACGCATTTCAGTATTCCCTGATGGACGATCCCACTTGGCCATAACATAGGGAGCCTGCCCTCAATTTGTCAAGTAGGGGACCGAACTTATCCACAGGATTATAATAGACGCGCCAAGGGGATGATTGCGGAACGGATTTCCCCTCAGGAAAATGGGAAATCGTCAGCTGTCGCGGGGGGGGATTTCACAGCGGGTGACGCGAGAACATCAGGGGGGCGGAGGAAAGACGTCGGGCCAACAACGGTGGAGGATGAGGGGCGTCAGACGGGCGGCTCCATCGGGGTTGAGATGGTCCGGGTCGGAGAACAGATCGTCGGAAAAATCCCGCCACGCATCGACATAGGGGAGGTCGAGGCGGCGGGCCAGGGCCGCCAGATGGGCCCGCACCCCGGCGAAGGCGGGAAAGCGTTCCGCCTGATCGGCATAGACCCCGCTCACCGGAAACGTCGCCAGGCAGGGGGCCATGCCCTGCTCCCGAACGGAGGACAACGTCTCCTCCAGGCGGCGCATCGCCTTGGAGGCGGCGAAATCGTTCATCGGGGCGTGGAGGTGGAGTCGCAGCCAGGATTGCCGCTGCTGCTCCGCAGGGGGCAGTTGGGACATCCGCTGAAAGTCCGGGTCCGCCTTGACCCCAGGGCGGTTGGGTTGGCGGACGGGTTGGGGCGGATGGAAGAATCGGCCCGGCTCGGTGAGGGCGGAGCGCCAATATTCCAGCAAATAGCGGCGAAACACCGGGCGGAACATCTGCATCGTCGGGTGGGAGCGATTCAGCACGTCATCGGCCAGCTCCTTTTGATCGGAAAGCAGGCGGAGCAGGGAAAATTGTTGCGGCCCCAACTCCAGCAGCCCCCGGGGTGCGCGATGTTGCGCCGCCCAGGTGGCGAGTTTGTCCAGGGTGGTCTCCAGATTGTCCCCAGGGTAGCCCAGGTTGACCACGCCCGGTGGGGGATCGATGCCGTTGACCACTCGGGAGTCGCCAAACACGGCGGCCACCTCGGCCCGGCTTTGCAGCAGCCGTATGTGGATCTCCACGTCGCTGCGCGGGGCCACCCAACGCCGTACGCCGTATTCCGACAGGCCGACGAACAGGACATTGACCGCGACGAACACCCCCAGAAACCACAGGGTGTAAGCGCGAAAAGGATGGGCGTGTTCCGTGCGGGCGTTCACCGGACATTCGCCTTGCTGGTTGACCCTTTCGGAGGCATCGCCCGGCCCTCGGCCCCTTGCAAAAAAGGGAGGCGATGATGGCATCGCCTCCCCTGGGATGGTTCGTCACGCGGTGGAAATCCGCCGGGTCGGCGTTTGGATCACTTGCGGGCCAGGGCCGCCTGGGCCGCCGCCAACCGGGCGATGGGCACCCGGTAGGGCGAGCAGGAGACGTAGTGCAATCCCACCTCCTCGAAGAAGTGGATGGAGGCCGGGTCGCCGCCATGCTCGCCGCACACCCCGAGCTTGAGGCCGGGACGGGCCGACTGACCATCCGCCACCGCCATTTTCACCAGCTTACCCACCCCCCCTTGATCGATGGAGACAAAGGGATCCTGCTTGATCAACCCCTTGCCCACATATTCGGTGAGGAAGGAACCGGCGTCGTCGCGGGAGATGCCCAGGGTGGTCTGGGTCAGGTCGTTGGTGCCAAAGGAGAAGAACTGGGCCTCCTGGGCGATTTGCGCCGCCGCCAGGGCCGCCCGGGGCAATTCGATCATGGTGCCGATGAGGTAGTCCAGGGTGACGCCGGTCTCCTCCATCACCCGGTTGCACACCGCGATGCAACGCTCGGTGAGATATTTCAACTCGGTCACATGGCCCACCAGGGGGATCATGATCTCCGGGGCGATGGAGAACTGTTCCCGCTTCACCAGACCGCAGGCGGCTTCCATGATGGCCTGCACCTGCATTTCGTAAATTTCGGGATAGGTGATGCCCAGGCGGCAACCGCGATGGCCGAGCATGGGGTTGAACTCCTTGAGGGAGTCCACCCGACGCTTGACCTCCTCCAGGGAGACCTCCATGGTTCGGGCCATCTCCGCCTGCCCCTTTTCATCGTGGGGGATGAACTCGTGCAGGGGGGGATCCAGCAGCCGGATGGTGACGGGCAGCCCCTTCATTTCGCGGAACAAGCCTTCGAAATCCCCGCGCTGCATGGGGAGAATCTTGGCCAACGCCTTGCGGCGACCCACCACGTCGTGGGCCAGGATCATTTCGCGCATGGCGACGATTCGCTCGCCATCGAAGAACATGTGTTCGGTGCGGCACAAACCGATGCCCTCGGCCCCGAAACGGCGGGCCACCTGGGCGTCTTGCGGGGTGTCGGCGTTGGCCCGCACCTTCATGCGGCGCAGGCTGTCGGCCCACTCCATGAACTGGCCGAAGTCGCCGGAGAGTTCCGGATCCAGGGTGGGAACCTTGCCCAGCATCACGTGGCCCTTGCCACCGTCGATGGTGATCCAGTCGCCCTGGTTCACCACTTGGCCGTTGACCTCGAACCGCTTGTTGGCAAAGTCGATGTGCAAGGGCTGGAGATCGCCGCAGCCGGAGACGCAGGGGCGTCCCATGCCCCGGGCCACCACCGCGGCGTGAGAGGTCATGCCCCCCCGCACCGTGACGATGCCCTTGGCGGCGTGCATGCCGTGGATGTCCTCCGGGCTGGTCTCTTCCCGCACCAGGATCACCGCCTCGCCCTTTTCGGCGGCCCGTTCGGCTTCGTCGGCGGTGAGCATCACCCGGCCCGAGGCCGCCCCCGGCGAGGCCGCCAGACCCTTGGCGATGATCGTCTTGGGGGCCTTGGGGTCGAGCATGGGGTGGAGCAGTTGATCCAGCGCCGCCGGATCCACCCGGTTGATCGCCTCTTCCTTGGTGATCATCCCTTCGTTCACCATGTCCACGGCGATTTTGATGGCCGCTGGGGCGGTGCGCTTGCCCACCCGGCATTGCAGCATCCACAACCGCCCTTCCTGGATGGTGAATTCGATGTCCTGCATGTCGCGGTAATGGGCCTCCAGGCGGTGGTAGATCTCCACCAACTGGCCGTAGAGGGGGGGCATGGTCTCTTCCAGGGAGGGGAGGTCGGAGTGACCCCGCTTGCGTCCCTCGATGGTGACCTGCTGCGGGGTGCGGATCCCCGCCACCACGTCCTCGCCCTGGGCGTTGATCAAATATTCGCCGTAGAAACGCTTTTCGCCGTTGCTCGGATCCCGGGAGAAGGCGACGCCGGTGGCGGAGTTCTCCCCCATGTTGCCGAACACCATGGACTGCACGTTGACCGCCGTGCCCCACTCGTGGGGAATGCCCTCGATCTTGCGATAGGCGATGGCCCGCTTGCCGTTCCACGAGGCGAAGACCGCGCCGATGCCGCCCCACATCTGCTCCACCGGATCGTCGGGAAAATCGCGGCCCAGCACTTCCTTGACCTTGACCTTGAACCGACCCACCAACTCTTGCAGATCTTCGGCGGTCAGATCGGCGTCGCTCACGCAGCCCCGGGCCTTTTTCATCGTTTCGAGCATGTGGTCGAGTTGCAGGCGGATGCCCTTGCCCTCCTCGGGCTCGACGCCCGCCGCCTTTTCCATCACCACATCGGAGTACATCATGATCAGGCGGCGGTAGGCGTCATAGACGAACCGGGGATTGCCGGTTTTGGCGATGAGGCCGGGGATGGTGGTGGAGCAGAGCCCGACGTTCAGCACCGTCTCCATCATGCCGGGCATGGATTTGCGCGCCCCGGAGCGCACCGACAGCAGCAGCGGGTTGACGGGATCGCCGAAGCGGCCCCCCATCATCGATTCCACCTGACGCAGGGCTTCGTTGACCTGATCGGTCAGCCCTTCGGGGTAGTGTCGTTGGTGGGCGTAATAGTAAGTGCAAACGTCGGTGCTGAGGGTGAACCCGGCGGGAACGGGGAGGCCCAGCCGATTCATCTCCGCCAGGTTGGCCCCCTTGCCGCCCAGCAGGTTCTTCTGGTCGGCGGCTCCATCCGCCTTGCCGCCGCCGAAAAAGTAGACCCACTTGGTCATGGACTCCATGGTCGATTCACCTCAACCCAAAGTTGACGATTCCGCGTCCCGGGCGTCAACCGCCCGATCGGCCCCAAAGCCGGAACGAGGGCGGAAACGGAGGAAGGTTGGTCAGGCAGGGGGATGCCCTCCTGTTTGATGCAATGCAACACAAGCCGTCCGCGTCCTCAAGGAGTCCCGGAGGGCCAGAAACGCGGGATTATAGTCGGTTGCGCCAAGGCGAACAAGGTCACGCCGATTCGGGCAGCGACAGGCGGCTGATGTCCGCCGTCAGGCGGAAGGCGGCCCGCACCGAAACCAGCAGGGCCAAGCGGTTGCGCCGTTGCGCCGACTCTTCGACCATCACCATCACGGCGGCGAAAAAGGCGTCGATGGGTTCGCGCAGCTTCGCCAAGCGTTCCAGGGCGTGGGCGTATTCCCCGGCGTTCACCAGGGCGGACGCCGCCTCGGCGGCGGCTTGCACCTCGGCGTGCAGGTGATGCTCGGCGGGATCGACGAAGCGGGAGGATTCCACCGGGCCGACGGCGTGGGCCTCTTCCCCGGCCTTTTCCAGCAAGTTGGCGATGCGCTTGTTGGCGGCCACCAGGGCGGTATAGGAGGGCAGGTCGCGGAACGTTGCCAGGGCCTGGACCCGACGGGTGACATCCAGCATATCATCCAGCCCCAGGGCTTGCACGGCGGCGATGAGGTCCGGCTCCAGCCCCTCGGCCCGCAGATGGGCCTCCAGCCGACCGTAGAAGAAATCCAGCAGTTCGCCGACGGTCTGGGATTCGCCCCACTCCAGCACCCCCTCGGGGTATTGGCGATGGGCGAAGCCGATCAACTCTCGCAACGGCAGGCGCAGTTGCTTGGTCAGGGCGATGCGGATGACGCCCAGGGCGGCGCGGCGCAGGGCGAAGGGATCCTTGTTGCCGGTGGGAGTGAGCCCCACGCCGAAACAGCCGGTGAGGGTGTCCAGCTTGTCCGCCAGGGCGACGATGACCCCTTCCGTCGAGCGGGGCAAGGGATCGGAGGGGCCTTGGGGCAAGTAGTGTTCGCGAATCGCCAGGACGACGACGTCGGACTCCCCGGCGGCCAGGGCGTAGTAGCCGCCCATCACCCCCTGCAATTCGGGGAACTCGCCCACCAGTCCGGTGACGAGATCGCACTTGCACAGCTCCGCCGCCCGTTGCGCGGATCCGGCGGCGGCGGGGTCGACGACCCAGGCCAGGGGCGTGGTCAGATTGGCCAAGCGACGGGTCTTCTCCCCCAGGGAGCCCAGGCGGGCTTGAAAGACCACCCGATCCAACTCCTGGACCCGCTCCGGCAGGGGAACCTTGCGGTCCTCGTCCCAATAAAAAGCGGCGTCTTCCAGTCGCGCCTTCAGCACCCGCTGATAGCCCCGCACCAGCACACTGGGATCGGGAACCTCCATGTTGGAGACGGCGACGAAACAGGGCAGCAGTTTGCCTTGACCGTCATGGACGGGAAAATATTTTTGATGATTTTTCATGGAGGTGATCAACACCTCCCGGGGGATGTCGAGATATTTGGCGTCGAAACGCCCCAGCAGCGGGACGGGCCATTCGGTGAGGCAGGCGTTTTCCGAAACCAGGCCGGGGTCGAGAACCGCGACGCCCCCCGCTTCCGCCGCCAGTTGGTGGACGCCGTCGCGAATTTTTTTCTCCCGGTGGGCGATGTCGAGGATGACGCGATTTTGCGCCAAGGTCTCCTGATAATGGTGAATCCCCGTCACCCAATGGGGGCCGCGGCCCATGAAACGATGGCCCTCCACCCGGTTGCCGACGGTCAGGCCGTCCAGGGTTTCCGGAGGCAGGGGGATCGACTGCCCGTCCAGAAGGGCGGTCACGGCGTGGACCGGACGCACGAAGGTGGCGCTCCCCGAGCCCCAGCGCATGGATTTGGGCCAGGGAAATTCATTGAGGATCCGTCCCATGATCTCCGACAACACCTGGGCCGCCGCTTGACCGGGGAGCCGCACGGTGAAGCCGAGATAGGCCCCCTTGGGGGTCTCCAGCCGTTCCAGTTGGTCGACGGTGGTGTGGCAGCTTTTGGCGAAGCCCGTCGCCGCCGGGGTGGGTTGGCCGTCGGGGGTGAAGGCGCGGTCGGCGGGGGGGCCGCGACGGGGCTCCTCCCGGTCCGGCTGTTGTTCTGGCAGCCCGGTGACGAACAGCGCCAGCCGCCGGGGCGTGCCGTGGCTCTCCACGGTGGAGAAGGCCAGTCGCGCCTCGCGCAAGGCGGCTTCCATGCGGGATTTCAGTTCCGTCACCGCCTCGGGCAGCATGCGGGCGGGAATCTCCTCGCAGGCGATTTCCCAAAGAAAAGACCCCTTGTCGCCGTTCATGAACGCGCTCCGCGATTTTTCAGCAGGGGAAAGCCCAGGGCCTCCCGTTGGGCCAGATAGCCTTCCGCCGTCTGCCGGGCGAGATTGCGCACCCGACCGATGTAGGCCGCCCGCTCCGTGACGCTGATCGCCCCCCGGGCGTCCAGCAGATTGAAGCTGTGGGAGCATTTGATCACTTGATCATAGGCGGGCAGGGGGAGCTTGCGGGCCAGCAGCTTGAGGGCCTCCGCCTCGTGACGGTTGAACAGCAGGAAGAGCAGGTCGGCGTCGGCCTGATGGAAATTGTAGTGGGAGTACTCCACCTCGTTTTGGTGAAAAACGTCGCCGTAGGTCACCTCGTCGGTCCAGGCCAGATCGAAGACGTTCTCCTTGCCCTGGATGTACATGCACAGCCGCTCCAGGCCGTAGGTGATCTCGCCGGAGACCGGGGCCAGATCGATGCCCCCCACCTGTTGAAAATAGGTGAACTGGGTCACCTCCATGCCGTCCAGCCAGACCTCCCAGCCCAGCCCCCAGGCCCCCAGGGTGGGGGATTCCCAGTCGTCCTCGACAAAGCGGATGTCGTGGCGCGAGGCGTCGATGCCGATGGCCGCCAGGGATTCCAGGTACAAATCCTGAATATTGGCCGGGGAGGGCTTGAGGATCACCTGGTATTGATAATAATGCTGCAGCCGGTTGGGATTGTCGCCGTAGCGCCCGTCGGTGGGGCGGCGGGAGGGCTGGACGTAGGCGGCCTTCCAGGGTTCCGGCCCCAGCACCTTGAGAAAGGTGGCGGGGTGAAAGGTGCCCGCTCCCATCTCCACGTCGTAAGGCTGCTGCACCACGCAGCCCTGCTTGGCCCAGTACTGCTGGAGCGTCAGGATCAATTCCTGGAAGGTCACGGCAAGCTCCCTTGGATGCGGCGGAGATGGCGTTGACGGGATGTTCCGCCGTCTTTCGACTGGTTTGAGACGACTCTCGGTCCTGCCGAGGGGAGGGGGGAACGCCCTCCCGGCGCTTTCGCGCAACCCTTTATGCTAACCGTGGGGCGGGAGAGGGTCAAGCCAGACCTCGCCATGGCGCGTTGCATGAAGTTGGTGTAACATACTCAACCTCTCGTCGGAAGGAAACAGCCCTTTTTCCCGAGCCCCTCCCGGGGCCCGCCCGAACCGTTTTCGGCGACGGGGCGGGGGCGGTCGCCCTGGCGGCGTCGGCGGTTGCGACGTCGGGGTCGGGACGGCCCGATCCATTGAAAAATTTCATGGCCTGATCGTGAGAATCAACCCCTGGGGATCCTCCCCAGACCCGCCCACCCCCATCCGAAACGGCTCCTCCGGTCCATGAACGAAGGCGTGCTTCTCACCCTCTCCGGGCTGTTCTTGCTGGGCTTCATCGCCGACGCCCTGGCCCGTCGGGTGCGCCTGCCCCGGGTGACGCTGTTGCTGCTGCTGGGCATTTTGATGGGGCCTGCGGGCACTGGTCTGGTCTCCGGGGGCAATCGGGAGTGGCTGGCGGTGATCGCCCACGTCACCCTGCTGATGGTGGGATTTTTGTTGGGCGGAACCGTGACCATCGCCCGTTTTCGGCGCTACGGTTGGACCGTTTTGCTGCTTTCGGTCTCGGTGTTGACTCTGGTGATGGGCATGGTGTTCGGCGGCATGGTGTTGTTGGGCATGCCCATGGCGGCGTGTATCCTCTTCGCCGTGCTGGCCACCCCCACCGATCCGGTGGCTCCCACCGACGTGGTGCATGAACTGCGGGCCCGCGGACCTTTCGCCCAAACCTTGCTGGCGGTCATCGCCATCAACGACAGCGCGGGATTTTTCGTCTTCAGCGGAGCCTTGGCCCTGGCGGCGCTGGCCGGGGCGGGGGGGCCCGACGCCGCGCCCCCCTCGTTTTGGCTGACCGTCTGGGAGTTGGGCGGGGCGCTGCAAATCGGCGCGGTGCTGGGGTTGGTGCTGGCCAAGGTCTCCGATCATCTGCGCAACAAGGAGACCCTGATGGCCGGAACCCTCGGTCTTCTGGCCCTCTGCGGCGGACTGGCCTCCTATCTCAACACCTCGTTTTTCCTGGCGGTGATCACCATGGGGGCGGTGTCGGCCAACCTCACTCCCCACTCCTGGAAACCCTTCCGGCTGGTGGAACGGTTTCTTTGGCCCTTCCTGATCCTCTTTTTTCTGGTGGCGGGGGCGTCGCTGGACCCCACCTCCCTGGCCGCCATCGGTCCCCCCGCCCTGGTCTACATCGGGGCGCGGATCCTGGGCAAGCTGGCGGGGGGGTGGATTGGCGGTCAACTGGCCGGGGCGGGGGGAACCATGGTGACGTGGATCGGTCCGGCCCTGTTGCCCCAGGCGGGGGTGGCCCTGACCATGGCCTTCATCGCCAGCCACCGTTTTCCCGAAATGAAGGACGTCCTGCTGCCGGTGGTGATCTCCGGGGTGATGGTTTTCGAGTTGGTGGGGCCCATCTTCACCCGCCAGGCCTTGATCAAGGCGGGGGAGGCCAACGGTCAGCGCCCCCACCCTGCCCATCCCCTGTCGGATCCCCCGGGGATTCTTGCCGACGTCGCGCCTGTTTCCGTTCCGGTTCCGATCCCGGTTCAGGTTCCCGCCGCCGAGGGGGAGCGGGAATGACGCTTGCCCCCTCTTTTTCCGGGGTTCCTCTGGCTTTTTGGTGAACCGACTCCATGTCCCTTTTTGATCGCTTGCCCTCCCTGGTGGATCGTCACGCCGAACTGTCGGCGCTGCTATCATTGCGGGAGACCGCCGCCGATCCGGCGCTGCTGACCAAACTTCACCGGGAGTTCGCCGAACTGACCCCGCTGGTGGAGGGATGGAACCGGCTGCGCGCCCTGCAAGGAGAACTGAGCGCCGCCATCGACATGGCCGACGACCCCGCCGCCGACCCGGAGTTCCGCCAAATGGCCCGGGAGGAGCGGGAGGCGCTCAAGGAGCGGATGGGGGCGGCGGAGCGGGATTTGCAGTTTTTGCTGCTGCCCAAGGATCCCAACGACCGCAAGAACGTCATTCTGGAGGTGCGGGCGGGGACCGGGGGCGAGGAGGCGGCGCTGTTCGCCGGGGATCTGCTGCGCATGTACACCCGTTACGCCGAACTCAAGGGGTGGCGGGTGGAGTTGATGTCCACCAGCCCCACCGCCCTGGGGGGGATTCGCGAGGTGGTGGCCATGATTACCGGCGAGGGGGCCTATTCGACGCTGAAGTTCGAGTCGGGAACCCACCGGGTGCAGCGGGTGCCGGTGACCGAGGCGGGGGGGCGGATTCACACCTCCGCCTGCACCGTGGCGGTGCTGCCCGAGGCCGATGAGGTGGACGTGTCGCTGGAGGAGAAGGATCTGCGCATCGACGTCTACCGCTCCTCCGGACCGGGGGGGCAGAGCGTCAACACCACCGATTCGGCGGTGCGCCTCACCCACTTGCCCACCGGGCTGGTGGTGATCTGCCAGGATGAAAAATCCCAGCACAAAAACAAGGCCAAGGCGATGAAAGTCCTCCTCGCCCGGCTCTACGAACGGGAGCGGGAGGCGCTTCACGCCGACCGGGCCAAGGATCGCAAGGAGCAGGTGGGCTCCGGCGACCGCTCCGAGCGGATTCGCACCTACAATTTTCCGCAAAACCGCCTCACCGATCACCGCATCAATCTGACCCTGCACCGCCTGGAAACCGTCCTCGCCGGGGATCTGGAGGAGATCGTCTCCGCCCTGGCCGCCCAGCAGCACGCCGAGCTGCTTTCCGCCGCCGCCGACCAGGGATTTTAATCCCGCCGGGGGGCGTGGGGGTGGATTTATCTGGAAGACGGGATTAATTATGGCTACAATAATTCCCATCCCCATCACCTTCGACCCGGCGAAAAACGCCCGCAACATCGCCGAGCGGGGGCTGGATTTTCACACCGCCGCCCTGCTGGATTGGGAACGCGCCGTGGTGACGCCGGATCGACGCCGGGACTACGGCGAGCCCCGATTTCTCGCCTTGGGCATGGTGGGGGATCGACTCCACGCCCTGGTCTTCACCCCGCGGGGGGAGGCCATCCGGGTGATCAGCTTTCGCAAGGCGAACCGCCGCGAGGAAAAAGTCTATGGGCAAAAAACCCGATCCCGAGATGATTGACGACGAAAATCCCGAATGGACCGAGGAGACCTTCGCCACCGCCCGCCCCGCCCGGGAGGTTCTCTCCGAACTGTTTGGCCCGGAGAGGACGGAGGCCTTTTTCGCCGCCAACAAACGGGGACGGCCCCCCGTGGAAACCCCAAAGCAACCCATCCACATCCGCCTCTCCGGCGAGGTGCTCTCCCGCTTTCGTGCCACCGGCCCCGGTTGGCAAACCCGCATCGACAAGGCCCTCCAGGCGTGGCTCCAGGAGCATGACCCGGCGCGGCTGTAGAACCAGGGGGGACGGTGGCTCGGTGGAATGGATTTCACGTGGGGAGGTCTTGAGAGCTTGCCATCCGGTGTGACTGGAGGAGGCGGGCGGGGCCGATCTGTAAAATGACTGAAAAATGATTTAAATTGATCCTTGACTCCGCCCGCCGTCGACGCCACTCTACCTTTCTTTTCACGTGATTGGCGCGGCGGCGATGAACGGAAACCCGATCTTCAATCAGGCGGCTTTTGGATTGATCGATTATCCCCTGTCGGGGGACGATCCCGTGTGGGATGGGCGCGGCTGGGCGAGGTTGCACAACTTTGTCTACGAGGAGCGGCTGAGCCCGACGCGGGAGGCGGCCTATTACGCCCACTTGGCGTTGCAAGCCAAGACGGCGGAGGAGTTGTTTGAACGGCACAACCGCTACGTGGAAAACCTGATTTACGGGGCCACCGTTCCCGACACCTTTTTGTCGGCCAACGACAAGGCCCATTTTCCGCCCTTGCCGGATAATCAGGTATTGGTTCGGGTGGAAAATTTGACCCGATGGATGCAATATAAACCGGAAGGGGGGCTGGTTTCGACCTTGCGGGAGGCTTTTGAGAGCTTTTGCGAGTTGTGGAAGCAAAGCCAGGGGCCGTCGTCCTCTTCCTCCCCCGATGACGTGGAGAAACGGCGCAACGCCCAGGCGCAGTTGGAGACTTGGTTCGACGATTGGAACCGGCGGCGGGACGCCCGGCCCATGTTCGCCGCCTTCGCCGACGAAATGGCCGAGGAGTTGCATGAAAATGGTCGGGACGGGCCGTTGCGTCACGACTGGGCCGAGCGGTTGCGCACCCGGCTGGGGCTGGCCCATTTGGCTCCCCAGAACGGGGTGGGGGTTCCGGTGGCGTTGATGCGCTATTCGACGGGGGTGGTGAACCGGGCGTGGAAGGGGATGTCAAAAGCAGGGGCGGTTTCCGCCTTCGCCCTGCCCACGGCGTTGGATCAGACGATTTGGGAATATTTTTTTCCCGCCCCGCCGATCGAGGAACCCAGGCTCAGCTTTGGCCGGGCCATGCCCCTGGCACCCCTGGATCGTTTGGCCGCCGAGGTGTTGCACGTCAAGGTTCCTTACCAACCGAGCCACATGATCGGCCTCGCCTGGCTGGAGCGGCCCATTCCCGCCTACACGGTGCGGGATCTGCGCAACAGCCATCTGACGGTCTTGCAGGTGGAGACGGAGCAGTATGATTTCGGGGAGGAGATCCCCGAGGAGATGCCCTGAATGGAGCCTCAAAGCCTTTCGCTGAGGGATTCCTACCGGCGCGCCGTGGAAGCGCGGGCCGGGCGCTCTCCCGTGGTGGCGGAGCGGGGGGCGGGGCGTTCCCCGGTGGAGGCGTGGCTGGAGGCCTTTCGCCGGGATCCGGCGGGCGTCTGGGAGGGGTGCGTCCTGGGGCGTCGTCCCATCCCCGGCTATGCCCGGGCCGATCTGGATGAAACCCTCTCCATGGTCTTTGGCGGGTTGCCGTCGGAGGATCGGGCGCTGCTCGACCGGACCCTGGGCGATTGGTTCGAGGGGGCGATGGGGGGGAGCGAGGCGCGACGGCGGGAGATGGGGCTGTCGTTCCATGTTCATGTGCTGATCGAGACCCTTTCCGCCGTCTCGCTGCTGGAGTTGGAGGGGACGCGGCGGCGGCTCTTTCAGGGGTT
>JADGAP010000104.1 GCA_015231965.1 Magnetococcales bacterium
GCGGGGGCAGGCTCTGGACCCGCCAGGGGGATGATCCCCCTGGACCCGCAGCCCCATTTTTCCATATACTTCATCATGTTATGGAAAAATCCCGCGCGAGGCGCGAAGATTCTCGGGGACAATAGTCCAGGATGGGGCATGAGGCGGGGCGGGAGCGGGAGAACCGGCCCTTGGCGGGCGCATACGGGGAGGGACGAGGGCGGGAAGGATCTATTTTTTCTTGCGAAAATAGTCCAACACCGCATGGGCGGTGACGAAACCGCGCAAGATGCCCGCCTTGCTGATCACCGGAATGGCCCGCACCTCGAACTCCACCAGCAGGTCCGCCACCTGATTGATGGTGCCCTCGGTGGAAATTTTGATCAACTGCTGCTCCCGGTTGATCTTTTCCAGGGGGACGGTGCAGATGGCCTTGTCCCGTTCGCTCATCGCCTTGGTGCCGAAAAACGGCCCCATGATCTGGCGCAGATCGCTTTGCGTCAGCATTTTGACCAGCTTGCCATCCTTGTTGTTGACGCCGATAAATTTGTAGCCGTCCACCCGCATGGCGTGAATGGCCTTGATCACCTTGTCCTCCTCCTTCAAGGTCAAGGGAACCTCGGACATGACGGCGGAGACGCCGCCGGGGGCGTTGGGCAGGGGCAGGCCGTCATCGGCGCTGAACCGTTTTTCCTTGTCGCCGCTGGCGTAGGCCGACAGATCCACCGGCCCGCCCTTGGGCTTGCCGTCGTCGCCCAACTCGCCTTCGTAACCCGAAAGATCGAGTTTTTTATCGTACAGACTGGGGTCCACCCCGACGTTGGCGTAGCCGGAAAGATCGACCCCCATGGGGCCGGCCTTTTTGGCCTTGGAGGGGACCATCCGACCCGCCGCCTCCTCCCCCATCATCTCTTCCAGGGAGGGGAACTCGACGCCCAACAGGGCCTCGATGAATCCCTGACTCAGGATCCAGTGGGCGGCTTGCGGCGCGAAGTTACTGACCTGGATATTGACTTCGGCGTCCAGATACAGCGTCTCGTCCTGCATCGAGGGGGGGACTTCGCCGTATTGAACGTGCTTGGCTTGATCGAGGAAGAGATGGCCGCCCTTGAGCTTGCGCTCCACCAGCTCGTTCATCGAGCCGACCACCTGGTTGACCACTTCGTGGAAACCCTCGTGGATCTCCTCGGAGTACTCCCGGGCCTTGACCTGCTCGCGGATCACCCCCTCCCCCATCATCATCATCAAGCCGGTGAGGGCGATGGAGGTTTCCACGTCGATGACGATGTGCAGGTCGCCGGTATTTTGCCCATCTTCCTTGACGTAGCCGACGCTACGGTCGGCCTCGAAAAGACTTTCGATCCGGGAGCGCCCCATCAACACGGTCAACTCGTTGAGGGAGCAACTCACCGGAGCCGCCGTCAAGGTGTTCAGGTCCTTGGCCAGCTTGGAAAAATAGTTCAGGAAAAAGGGCCTGGCCTTGACGACGACTTCATCGGGGACGGGGATGGACGGCATGGGCGGTTTCCGCCATCAAGAGGGAGAGGGGCGGATTCCCATGGGGTTACTTAAAAAACGCCCCCAGGGTGGCTTTGAGGTCGTCGGGGGTGAAGGGCTTTTTGATGTGCCCGTTGGCCCCGCACTTCATCGCCTCCTGCACCTTGGCTTCGCCGCCCTCGGTGGTGATCATCACCACGGGGGTGTCGTCGCTCTTGCGCAGTTCCTTGACAAAGGTCAGCCCGTCCATGTTGGGCATGTTCCAGTCGGAGAGGATCAGGTCGAACCCTTTGTCGTTGAGCATCGACAGGGCTTCCACGCCGTCGTTGGCCTCCAACACGTCGTCAATCTTGAAACCGGCTTGACGCAGCCCCCGGATGACGATTTTCCGCATGACGCTGGAATCATCCACCACCAGAACACGCATTGCGAGAGGTCCTCCTTGCCCGACCCATTGCTCAGGGTAAACATGATTGAATGGTTTCACTTATCAAGAATGGCGCCAAAGGAGCCATTCCTCGCCCGCGACCTTGCCGGAACCCGCCCAAACCGCTCGGATCAGACGCTGGCCAGCACTTTCAACACCCGTTCATCCACCTTGAATCGCATGACATGAGTTGCATGCTCGGTTTTCCACAGGCCGTAACAGTCCGCGCCGATCAAGCAAAGTGGGGCGGATAGGTCGATTTGGCCCAGTTCGGATTTGGTTTTCATGCCGCCGCAAATCATGTTGGCCAGTTCGCCCATGCCGTCCAGCAGATCCTCCCGGGTGAGGTCGGCGGGGTTGAGGCCGGTGATGCCGCCGACCAGCAGTTGCGCCAAAATTCCGTCGGTGGAGACCCCCACCAACCCCTGGTGACCGCCGGTGAGGTGGATGACCCCGTTGGCCTCGCCGTCCAGGGCGAAATCCCGTTGGGTTTCCACGCCCAGGAATTCAATTTCCGACATGGCCATGGTGTCCAGCACCGCGAAGACCGTGCGTTGCAGGGCGTCCATCAGTTTTTGGCTGTTTTCGTTGCGCAGCGCTTTCATGGCATCCCCTTCTCTCCCTTGGAGGCGTTCAAGCCCCGCCCATGCCCAGGCATTCCATGATCCGGGCGGCCATGTCCTCTTGGGAAAAGGGCTTGGTCATGTAGTGGGAGGCACCGGCCTGAATGGCCCGCACGATGTAGCTCTTTTCCCCCTCGGTCGTCACCATCATCACCGGAATGTGCTGAATGCGGGGGTCGGCCTTGATCGCCTTGAGCACCTCCAGACCGTTCATGCCGGGCATGTTCCAGTCCAGAAGCACCAGGGCCACCTCCTCGCCGCGGTTTTCCAGCACCTCCAGGCCGTCGGTGCCGTTTTCCGCCTCCAGCACCTCGTAACCCAACATGCCCCCCACGCCGCTGATGACGCGGCGGATGGTTCTGGAATCATCGATGGTCAGCAGTTTCATAGTCGCCACATTCGGTCTTACGGGTCCAATACGCTGGCGCCGATCATCCCTTGGAAGGCTTCGCTCCAACCGCCGAAGTCCATTCCCCCCCTGATGCCGTCTCATTCATGAATTTTTGCTTTCAGGCCGCCGGGATCGCGCCAGGACTGCGTTGCGCTTGACCGCCGATCCTCCCACCTGCCCTGAAAGCGATCCGCGCGGTTCCGGTCGCGCCCTTCGCGCGCCTTGTCCTGACGCCCCCTGGACGCTTTCGCGACGAAATTCATGAATAAGACGGGCTGATGCCAATATCATGGGCTCAATACGCCGCCGCCGCGCCGCGATTCAGGAGAGGTGCGGTTGCACCTTGGGCAACGCTCCGGCGGGACAAAACAAGGCGGCTCCGCCCACCATAACCTGTTCAAAGCTGGTTGTATATCCTCTTGGCGATTCCGAGGCGCCGATGGCCATCAAGCCGTCGGGGGCCAAGCCGCGATGGATTTTGCCGTAAATCTCTTTTTTCAGTTCATCGGAAAAGTAGATCAGGACGTTGCGGCACAGCACGAAGTCGAAGGTTCCGTGCTGGGTGAAGTCGTCCTTGAGGTTGAACTGTTTAAAGGTCACCAATTTTTTAATCTCGGGCTTGATTTCGAAGGCCATGCCCTGCTTGTCGAAATAGCGGTCGAGAAACTCCTGGCGCATCCCCCGGGAGATGGCCAATTGGCTGTAGCGCCCCGAGGTGGCGATAAAGATGGCCGAGGGGGAGATGTCGGTGGCGAGGATGGAAAATTTGGCCAGCAGCGCGGCGGGCAACCCCAGGCGGCGGATGCCGTCTTCCACCAGCATGGCCACCGAATAGGCCTCCTGACCGGTGGAGGCGGCGGCGGACCAGACGCGCACCGTGGTTTGGCGCTGGGCCTTTTTGAGCAGATAGGGGACCACCCCGCCGGAGAGGGCGGCGAAGAAGGAGTCGTCGCGAAACCAGAGGGTTTCGTTGGTGGTCATGGCGTCCAGCACCTTGGTGCGCAACGGACCGGTGTCGGCGAGCAATTTTTGGTGGAGTTGGATGAAATTGTCGCAGCCGTTTTGCACCATCAACGTGGTGAGACGGTTTTCCACCAGGTATTCCTTGCCCGCGTTGATCAAGATGCCGCTATGCTCGTGGACAAAGGAGCGGATGAGATCAAATTCTTGAGGGGAGATGGGCATGGGAGAGAGGGACCGCGTCCGATGGATCGAGAGGAGTGATCTGTTCCGTCAGCTTTTGCAAAGTTCGAGAATCCGCGGCCCGATCTGATCGAGGGGCAGGGATTCATCGGACATTCCAAGTTCGTCCACGGCGCGCGGCATGCCATACACCACGCAGCTCTCCTTGTCCTGAGTCAGACAGTAGACGTTCTTGCCAATTTTTTTCAGGGCTTCCACGCCCTTGGCACCGTCCCGTCCCATGCCGGTGAGGATGACCGACAGGATGGTCCCCTCCCACTGGGTGGCCACGGACATGAACAGCACGTCCACCGCCGGGCGGCACTCGTTGACCTTGGGGCCGTCGTTGAGTTCCACCGTCAGGGCGGCACCGTGGCGACGCATGGTCATGTGATGGCCCCCCTGAGCCAGGATCACCTCGCCGGGGGCGGCGGTCATGCCCGCCTGGGCCTCCCGCACCGTCAGTCCGGAGGAGCGGGTGAGCTGCTGCGCCAGCGACGCGGTGAAGACCGGCGGCATGTGCTGCACAATGAGGGCGGGGACGTTCAACCGTCCCCCCAGGCTGGCGAGGACCGTGGTTAGGGCCGCCGGTCCGCCGGTGGAGGAGCCGATGAGCAGCAGGTCGGGAGGGCCTCCCGGTCCGGCGGCGCGACGACGCGGCGGCGGGGCCGGGGCGGCGGCGGTGAGGGGCGGCGTTTCGACCCCGTGACGCCGGGGGTGGAGGGCGGCGGCGGGGGGCGGGGGGGCACCGAACCGCGATGCGGGGGCGGCGGGGCCGGGGCCTTGCCGTTGGCTCTTTTGCCGCACCACCGCCAAAATCGGCTCCAAATCCCGGCGCAACGCCTCCTTGGCCTTGTGGGCGTCGGATTCCAGGGGCTTGATGACAAAATCCAGCGCCCCGGCGTTGAGGCACTCCATGACGATATTGGCGTTGGAGCGGGAGGCCCCGCTGACCATCACCACTTGCAGGTCGGGATACTGACGACGAATCTCTTGCAGGGCGGTGAGGCCGTCCATTTCGGGCATTTCCACGTCCAACAGCACGGCGTGGGGGCGTTCGTCCAGGCTCATGGTCGCCAGCTTGGCGATGGCCAGCTTGCCGTTGGAGGTGGAAGCCGTCACCTGCACGCCAGGGATGCTTTCCGCCACCATCTTGACGATCATTCGGTAGGTGATGGTGTCATCCACCACCATGACTTTCAGCGCAACGGACATGTTTGGGTCGTATCCGGTGAGAGGGGGCGGATGCACGATCCATGAAGCCAACGGGCGGGGGGCCGCCGCGAGGGTTCACTCAGCAAGGCCGGAAGTTCACGGGGGGCGTCGCTGGAGAGGCGGGGTCCACGCCGTGAAAACAGGCGATTTCGGAGATTTTTTCCAAATTTGCGCAAGAGTAGGGAAAAAAAACGCAATGCGAAAGGGAGATTCCACACTTTGCGCGCGGGATCCGGAAAAAAATGGCGATGCAGGGGGGGGGCGAAACGTTACTGGCAGCAATTCCAGCGATAGACCGCCTCGGCGATGTTGCCGCGCCCGGGATAGTGGAGTTCGACGCACATCGAGCGCACCAGGGCGATGCCCCGGCCGCCGTGGCCCAGGTTGCCTTCCAGGCTGGAGGCGACCCGCTGGGTGTCGAAGCCGGGGCCGCTGTCCTCCAGGCGCAGGCGCAGTTCGCCGCCGTCTTGCACCGGGGTGTGTTGCATCTCGATGCGGATCCAGCCGTCCTTCAGGGCGGCCAGCCGCTCCTCCCGCTGGCCGTAATATTGGATGAACCCCTCGGGAGTCTTCTTGATCGAGGTATCCAAACGCAGCAGGCCGTGGTCCAGGGCGTTGGAGAAGAGTTCGGCGAGGATGGTGTAGATCCGCTCGCGATGGCCTTCGGGGGCCTGGATGCCCATCAGGGTGTTGATCAGCAGGGGCAGGGGGTCCACCGATTGGAGGGTTTCGGCGCTGAGGGAGAAGGCCACCCGCCAGTCGGAGGGGGTGATGATTTTGCGCCGTTGTTGAATGGCCCCGCCGGGGGGCTCCTCGCCGGCCCGGGCGCAGACGATCTCCAGCAGGCTGATGTCGTCGGACTGTTTGGCCCCGCCGCGAAACTGCTCCACATCGGCGAGGACGGCGCGAAAGAGTTGATCCGGGCCGTGGCGACCGTCGAACAAGGATTCCAGCCGTTCGGAGCCGTACATGCGGTTTTCCCGGTCCACCGCCTCGTTGAGTCCGTCGGAGTAGAGGAAGACCCGGTAGTCGGGGTGCATCTCCAAAATTTCCACCTTGCGGTCGTCCCGGGTGAGGGGGATGACCCCCAGGGGGAGGTGGGTGGAGGGGATGCGCTTGACCAGCTTGCCCTGGCCGTCGGTGATCAGCACGTCGGGCAGACCGCCGTTCCATACCATCAGGGATTGCTGGCGGGGGTCGACCTCGATGAGGCAGGCGGCGCAAAACATGCGGGTGGGCATGACGGCCCGCATTTTGGCGTTCATCTCCTCGGCCAGTTCGCCGATGGAAAATCCCTGGGCGGTCAGGCCGTAGAAGAGTTCCGAGAGGGGCAGCGCCCCCACCGCCGCCGACAGGCCGTGGCCGGTGAAATCCCCCAGCATGATGTGCAGCCCCCCCGCCGGGGTGTAGCTGGCCATCAGCAGATCCCCGTTGAAGGTGGACATGGGGGAGGTCCAGTAGTTGAGGCAGGGGGCGTCCAGCAGGTTGCCGACGCGCACGATGTTGGCGAACAGGTGGTTGCCCACCTCCAACTCGTGGCGCAAATTTTGTTCGTGGGTGGAGAGTTCGTCGGTGCGCTGGCGCAAGGCGGTGTGGAGTTGGCGAATGCGCTCCATGGCCCCGATCTTGGATTGCAGGATGACCCGATTGAAGGGCTTGGTGAGGAAATCGTCCCCCCCGGCCTCGATGCACTTGGCCAGCCCCTCGTCGTCGGTGACGGCGGTGAGAAAGATGATGGGGATGAAACGGTCGGCACCGGCCCGCTTCATTTCGCGGGCGGCCTCGTAACCGTTCATCTTGGGCATCCGAATGTCCATCAGCACCAGTTCCGGCTCTTCGCGCAGAAACTGGGCCACCCCCTCCATGCCGTCGCCGGCGGTGATGACGGTGTGCCCTTCCCGCGACAACAGTCGATGCAGGATGGTGCTGTTAATCCGGTCATCGTCCACGATCAGGATTTTCATGAAGCGATGACCTTTTCGCTCGTCATCCGCCGGGGCGCGGGTGGAAAATTCAGACGATTTTGAAGAGCCGTTGGAAGTTGGCGGTTTCCAAAATTTTCCGAATTTCCGGGCGGGCGTTGATGATTTCGATGTCCGCCTCGTTGCCCCCCGCCTCTTCCCGCAGCAACAGCAGCATACCCAGGGCGGAGGAGTCGATGTACTCGGCGCCGGTGAGGTCGATGACGAACTTGGTCTTGCGGTTATCCCCGGCGGTTTCGCTCTGGTAGGCGGTGCGAAACTGGGAATGCATTTCAAAGTTGAACCGTCCTTTGATGCTGATGACGGTCTTGCCTTCTCCGCGGGAGACGGTGATGGTTCCTGACATCTGGGGCTCCTGAAAGGGTTACGTGATCATCCGCCGTTGAAAAGGTTAAAACAGTTCGATATCGCCTTCATCCATGGAACTCTGCAAAACCGCCTTCTTGTCCGCTTCGTCAAACGACTTGCGTTGATTGGCGAGGGCTTGCCGCACCAGGTGGATCCGATCTTGATGATTGCTGGCGGTGGCGTCGATGCAGCCACAGCACAGGTCATTCATGAAATTTTCCAGCATGTTGAACTTGCGGTCCATGTTCTCCACCAGTTGGGAGACCATGTCCTCGAACTGGAGGGACATCACCGCCAGCCCGACGCTGTGGTTGATCGACTCGGACATGCGCCCGACGTTGCTCAACACCTGGGTGGTGTAGTGGTCGATATCGCTGATCTGCGACATCATCTCGTCCACGCGCCCCTTGGATTGTATGGCGAAGCTCATGTCTTTGGAAGCCATGTTCTCAATGATCTGCTTGGCCGACTCGATATTGTCCTGGGCCGAGTTGACCACGCCGCCGATGCGGTCGGAAAAGGCGTTGGAGCTTTTGGAGAGTTTGCGCACCTCGTCGGCGACCACCGAGAAGGAGCGACCGGCCTCGCCGGCCCGGGCGGCGACGATGCGGGCGTTGAGCGCCAGGACGTTGGTCTGCTCGGCGATGCCCTTGATATCGCCAAGAAAGTCCACCACGTCCTGCATTTGGGTGGAGAGGTCGTCGATTTTATGCACCATCTCCATACTTTGCCGCGAGACGGTGATGATGTGATCGACGAAGGAGCGCAAAATCTGGTCGGTTTCGGCGACGAACTGGCGAATGTTGATCCGCTCCTTGCCGTCGACTCCCACCTGACCGGAGCTGGACTCCATGCTGGAGATCAGCTCCGACACCATGCCGTATTGGGCGTTGGACTGATCCCGCAAGCCGTTGAAGCTCTCCGCCATCTTGACGATGGCGTCCTTGACCAGATTGCGGATCTGGTGGATTTCGTGCCGCAGATTTTCCACCTCGCGGCGCAACTCGACTTTGATCTCGCGGGCGAGTTCATCGGAAATCTGACTCATGGATCCGGCCTCGGCTCCTTGTCAACCGGATGCGGTGCCCGCGCCCCCCCCTCGGAGGCGTCCCCTGGGGTCAGGGGATCCGCGACACGGTCAACGGCGATGATCCTCGGGCGGTGGATCCGGCCTCCGTGCCTTGAACGGGAGCCCCTCACGGCCAGGAACGCCGTGGAGCCTGCCGCCGAAGCCGCCGAGAAGGAAGAAGAATTATTCACAATGGGGCTCACCGTCAATCAAAACCGCAACCCGCGCCGATTTTCCCGCGCTCCCGCAGGCGGGAGGGGGGATCGGGCGCCGGATTTTTGTCCATCCGGGGCGGAACGAGCAACCTGCTGCAACAATCGGACCTTTTCCGCTCCCTGGTGCGGTTTTCGCCGGGGAAGGGCGCACGAGGCCAGGGGAAGGGGCCGGGACGGGCGGGGGGTTACGCCGCCTTGGGGTCCACGCCCAGCACGCTGGCCACGTCCAGGATGACCAGCAAATTTTTCTCGAACTCCACCACCCCCTCGACAAAGGAGGCGGAGATCCCCTTGAGGTTGGCGGGGGGGTGGAGAATGCTGTCGTCCACGATGTCGCGCACGTCGCCCAGTTGGTCCACCACCAGCCCCACCGGATCCTGCCAGAAGCACTTGGCCTCGCCCACCTTGCGATTGAGTTCCAGCACTTCGGGGCGGGTTTTGAGGATGACGTTGTACTGTTTTTTGGGGGCGGCACCGTTTTCGTCCTGGGTGTTCCAGCCCAGTCGGCGGCGCAGGTCGAAAAGGGTGATGACTCGTCCCCGAATGTTGAGCATGCCGCGGATGTACTCCGGGGCGCCGGGGACGGGGGTGCATTCCAGCGAGCGGTTGATCTCCCGCACCAGGATGATGTCGATGCCGAGATAGAGATCTCCCAGGGTGAACGTACTCACCAACATGGCCGTCAGGCTCCTCGATTCCCAGGGGTTGGCAGGGGGCTCAGGCTTGCAACGAGGCCACCGCGCGCAGCAGCCGGAATTTGTCGATGGTGGAAACGCAACTGGCAAAACCGGCCTGGGCGCATTTTTGTTCCAACTGGGAGGAGATGGAGGTGGTGGTGGCGATGATGGGAATATCGCTGTTGCGGGTGGCGGCGGTCTCCACGGCCAGCTCGAAGCCATCCATCACCGGCATGTTGAGGTCGGTGACCAGCAGGTCGTAGTGCTGATTCTTGAGCATTCCCAACGCCCCGAAGCCATCCTCGGCCTGCTCCACGACAAACCCGACGCCGGCGAGATAGCTGGCGGTGAGGGCGCGGAGGAAGGGGGTATCGTCCACCACCAGGGCCTTGAGCCCCTCGCCGCGGAAGGTGGGGGGCGGTTGGGGGGGACGGATGCCGCCCAACTCGAAGAGGGCGTAAACGTCGGGGAACAGCACCACCCGATCATCGATCTGGGCCGAACCGAAGAGCCCCTCGCCGGTGATGGCGCGGCAATCCAGGTCGATGTGGGTCTCCCGGGTGTCGATGATGCGGTTGAAGATCAGCCCCGCCTGGATATTGGGAATGTTGGGCACCACCATGCACAACTCATCCTCGGGGGAGACGCTGGAGGAGCTGTAGTGTTCCAGCCCCAGGGATTGATCGGGATAGACGGCGCGGAAGGTTTTGCCGTCGTAGCGCACGTAGGGGCGACCGCCGATGGTCTCCATGAGCTTGTGGGGAATTTTTTCCACCCGTCGCACCATGCTGTGGACGATGCCCATGACCTGTCCGGCGGCGGTTTCCAGCAGGATGATGTTTTGCCGTTCCCGCAGGGCGGCGCGGCGTTCGTCGTCAATGTCGCTGCGGGCGGCCTTTTCCACGTGGCCGAAGTTGATGCGGGCCTGCTCCATGATCCCGGCGAAGTCGATGATCAGGGCGACGCTGCCATCCCCCAGGATGGTGGTGGCGGAGAAGCAGGGGTTTTCCTTGAAGAAGGAGGGCAGCGGTTTCACCACGATCTCTTCGCTGTCCAGCACTTCGTCCACCACCAGGCCGAATTCGTTGCCGCCGACGTTCAGCACCATGACGTAGGCCACCAGATTGTAGGGATCCCGGCGGTCGGAGCGGGGTTGGGCGGGTTTTTTCTCGTCCCGCTTGTCTTTCAACTGGGATTCCAGGGTGGCGGAGCGGGCCTTGCTTTGCACGGCGCGACGATCGGCCAACCGTTTGCGGCGGTCGGGTTGGTTGGGGTCTTCCTGCATCACCCGTTGCACCCCCAGCACGTCGGCCAGGTCCACCAGGGGCAGCAGGGTGTTGCGCAGCCGCAACACGGCGGCGTTGCCCACCATTTCAATTTGATTGGCCCGGTCCGATTCGGTGACGCGGACGATCTCCACCAGCCCCACCTCGGGCACGGCGAACCGTTGACGGCCCGCCGAGACGATCATGGCCGGGATGATGGCCAGGGTCAGGGGCAGCTTGAGGATGATGCGCGTCCCTTTGCCCACCTTGGATTCCAGGTGGACGGTGCCGCCCAGTTTTTCGATGTTGGTCTTGACCACGTCCATGCCCACGCCCCGGCCCGAGACGTCGGAAACTTTCTTGGCCATGGAGAGGCCGGGGGCGAAGATCAGGTTGAGGGACTCCTGCTCTCCCAGTCCGTCGGCCTGATGCTCGGTGATGATGCCCTTTTCCAGGGCCTTCATCTTGATTTTTTCGTGGTCGATGCCCGCCCCGTCGTCGGAGAGGGAGATGTTGACCATGCCGTTTTCGTGGTAGGCGGCCAGCTCCACCCGCCCGGCCTCGGCCTTGCCCACCTTCAGACGGTCGGCGGGGGCCTCGATGGCATGGTCGGCGACGTTGCGGATCATGTGGGTCAGGGGGTCGGAGAGGTGTTCGATCACCGACTTGTCCAACTCCACCTCGCCGCCGCGAATGTCCAGGTCGATGCGCTTGTTGAGCTTTTTCGCCAGGTCGCGGATGACTCGGGGAAATTTGTTGAAGACGGCGCTCACCGGCTGCATCCGGGCCTGCATCACCCGTTCCTGGATGCGGGAGGTGATGGAGTCGAGATTTTGAATCAGGGGCATGATGTGGGGGAACTGGCTGGCCACCTGCTGGCTGGCGCGCACCAACTGGTTGCGGGCCAACACCAGTTCGCCGGTGTTGTTGATCAACTCGTCCAGCAGCGAGACGCTGACCCGCAGGGTCTCCTCGACGGTGGGCGAGGCGGAGGATCCACTGGCGGGGACGGTTCCCGCCGCCGCCGCCGCCGCCGCCGCGGCGGCCTTGACGGCGCTTTGCGACGCGGGCTTGAGCAGGGTGCGCACCTGTTCCTGGGGGCCGTTCCGACTCAGGGCGGCGCTGCGCATCGCCGAACCGCCCCGTTGGGTCATCCCCGAGGCGGCGGGGGCGGTAGGCTTGGGATGGGCCGGACGGGGCACGGCCAACTCCTCCACCGCGTCGCCGGAGATGGGCAGGAGGGTGAGGAGCATCTCCTTGTCCAGCACGGTGGCGACCAGCAGCCGCAATTTATCGCCGGAGAGGGAGGCCAGGGCCTGATCGTTGGCTACCGGGGGCATGGAGCCGACCACGGCCCCCACCGATCCCATCAATTGGCGCAACTGTCCCACAAAATCCGCCCGCTCGCGGGGGGCGGGCAGTTGCAGGGTGATTTGGAACATCCGCTTGCCGTGTAGCACCGCGTCGGCCAGGGCCTCGGGGAAATCCTCCACCTGGAAGGATCCCAGGGAGCCGCCGGAAATGCCGCCGCCGGGGGCGGAGTTGTTCTCCGGTCCCAGATCGTTGGCGGCCTCGTCCATCAAAACGTCCTCTTCCTCCGGCACGGGGGGGGGCTCCGGCGGCGG
>JADGAP010000105.1 GCA_015231965.1 Magnetococcales bacterium
GGGTTGCATCCCCTGACGCCGCTTGAGGTCATGCCCCATTTTTAATTGGAACATCGATATCAAAAACGCTTCGCCGGATTCCCCCGGATCGCCGATCCTGTCATCCTGGAAACCAGGAGGGCGCGATGCCCCCGGGCCGACGGTCGGAAGCGTGTGAAATCCCAGGCTTCCATGGGGATTCTTGATCTGGATCATGTTTCGCCGGGTCCATTTGCGAATATAAGTGAATCCTGAAAGAGGCGTCCGGGAAAGGCGTCCCTTCAAACCCGACAAAATCACTAGGACAAAGGGTCCGTCCCGCGCCACCGCGCGCCGCGCCATGGGACGGGTCCGCCACAGGGAGCCATGGACGTGTTAAAGGCCATCCACCGCGCGGGACATTCCGCCTACCTGATGATGGAGGAGCGGTTCAACCAGGGATTCGGCAACGCATGGAATCCCTTCTACCATCTTGGTTCCCTGACGTTCTACTTTTTTTGGATCGTGCTGGTCAGCGGACTGTACATCTTCATCTTTTTTGAAACCAGCGTCGGTCAGGCCTACCAGTCGGTGGAGTACATCACCCATCAGCAGTGGTGGCTGGCGGGGGTGATGCGCAGCCTGCATCGCTACGCCTCCGACGCGGCGGTGCTTTCCATTTTTCTGCACATGGGGCGGGAATTTTTCCGCGACCGCTACCGGGGGGTGCGGTGGTTCTCCTGGTTCACCGGGGTGCCGACGCTGTGGCTCACCGTGATCCTCGGCATCACCGGCTACTGGTTGGTGTGGGATCAAATGGCCCAGTACATCGCCCTGGCCACCGCCGAACTGGTGGACTGGCTGCCGATAGCCCCCGGGGCCATGACCAAGAATTTTCTCGGCGACGGACAACTCTCCGACCGCTTTTTCACCCTGATGGCCTTTTTGCACCTGCTGGCCTTCCCCGTCATGATGGTCTTTGCGCTGTGGCTCCACGTCAGCCGCATCAGCTCGGTGGATTTCCTCCCGCCCAAGGGGTTGGCGGTGGGCAGTCTGGCCGCCCTCACCCTGCTGTCGCTGCTCAAGCCCGCCCTGAGCCACGGTCCGGCGGATCTGCAAAACTCGCCCACGGTGCTGCACCTGGACTGGTTCTACCTCAACATCTACCCCCTAATGGACAAATACGGTCCCCTCTGGGCCTGGGTGATTCCCATCGGGCTGACCCTCTTCTTCATGGCTCTCCCCTGGTTGCCCCCCCGTAAGGAAGAGCCGGAAGCCAAGGTCCACCTGCCCGACTGCAACGGCTGCGGCCAGTGCGCCAAGGACTGCCCCTTCGGCGCCGTCTCCATGCGCCCCCGCACCGACGGAGCCAAGTTTACCTTTGAACCGGTGGTGGATCCCACTCTTTGCACCGCCTGCGGCATCTGTACCGGCTCTTGCGTCTCCTCCAACCCTTACCGTCAAGCCGACGGCCAACTCTCCACCGGCATCGACATGCCCGCGCTGCCGGTGGAAGCCCTGCGCCAGCAGGTGAAATCGCTGCTCCACGGCCTCGCCGGACCCCGCAAGACGCTGCTCATCGGCTGCCGCCACGGGGCCGAGGCCCAGCAACTGGCCTCGCCGGAAATCGCCGTGCTGATCCTCCCCTGCTCCGGCATGGTCCCCCCCTCCTTCCTCGACTTCGCCCTGCGCCAGGGGGCCGACGGGGTGATGACCACCGCCTGCCGCGACGGCGACTGCTATTACCGCATGGGCAACACCGTGCTGATGGAGCGTCTGGCCCGGCAACGCAAACCCTTTCTGCTGCGCCGCACCCCGGATGAGCGCGTCGTCATGGTCCACGCCTCCCGCCACGATCTGAACGACCTGCGCCAGGAGGTGGACCGCTTCCGGCAACGACTGGATGGACTGCCCGCCCTCGCCCATCAGGCCCCCCGCGGCCCCGAAATCGAGGAAGAGAAGGAGGAGGCCCATGCCTAAGATCGCGCAATATCTCTTTCAGGCGGCCGCCTACGCCCTCTTCTGCCTGCCCATCTGGTATTTGTCCAGCGAGCCGCCCTACACCTACCTGCAACCCGATCAGGCGGAGGTCAGGCTGGCCTTCAACCACGCCGGGCAACCCCTGGAAGCCTGCCACGATCGCTCCCGCGCCGAGTTGGACAAACTCCCCCCCAACATGCGCAAGGCCCGGGTTTGCGGTCGGGAGCGTTTTCCCCTGGAGGTGCAAATCGCGGTGGACGGGCAGGAGATCTACCGCCGCGTCTTCACCCCCCCGGGGTTGCACAAGGACGGCGCGGTCTTCGTTCACGACAAATTTCCCATCGCCTCCGGCGACCGCCGCTTTCTCATCCGCATGAAAGAAAGCCCCCGCGCCGAGGACGTTCCCCTGGTCTACGAAACCACCATCCCCGCCAAACCGGGCCGCACCCTTTTGGTGGGCTTCGACCCGGTCAAGCGCAACTTCACCATCCAGTGACCCCGCAAGGGGCGGGGGCCGTCACGCCCTCGCCCTTTTTTTTTCGCCCTACTCCCCGCGCACCCCCACTTATTTTGACTTTTCTTGACCCGAATCAATTACTCTATGCAAATTTACCCCAGAACGACGGTGAAAGAGGGCGGAGCCCCACCCCACCCCGACCCATTCTCCCTGCAAAATCAGCAAAAATCGGGTTTTGACCCGGATCCGGAAAAAAAGTTGCGGCAAAAGACGCACATTTTAACCTAGTTGATTTCGGTCAAGGGAGTTTTCCCACACCCCAACTATCGTTTCCCCCAAGGATCGCAAAAAAGAGGTGTCCCCCTTTTGCCGTAAGGAGCCAAAATATGAAGAAGAAGACGTTGTTGGGACGGGCCGCCCTGGTCGGCGCCGCGTTGGCCCTGAGCATGGCGGGCGTCGCCTGGTCGGCGGACGCCCCCAAGGCCGCGGAAGCCCCCAAGCTGCAGCCGGAACCGAAGTTGACCAAGGAAGAGTTCCAAAAAGCTCAGCAAACCTACTTCGACCGCTGCTCCGGCTGCCACGGCGCGTTGCGCAAGGGCGCCACTGGTCCGGACATCACTCCGGCCAAAACCCGTCTCAAGACGTTGGAAGCCCTGGACAAAATCCTCTTCAACGGCACCGAGGGCGGCATGCCCGGGTGGGGCAAGAGCGGCTTCATGACCAAGGACGAAACCGCCCTGATGGCGAAGTACGTCCAACTGGAAGCCCCCATGCCTCCCGAGTGGGGCATGAAAGAGATGAAGGCCTCCTGGAAAGTTCACGTCCCCGTCGACAAGCGTCCCACCGAGCCCCCCAAGGGCAAGAACTGGCAGAACTATTTCGGCGTGGTGGAGCGTGACAAGGGGCAGATCGCCATCATCGACGGCGACACCAAGAAGATCATCACCACCATCCCCTCCGGCTTCGCCACCCACATCCTGCGCAACTCGGTCAGCGGTCGCTACATGTTCGGCATCGGTCGCGACGGCAAGGCCACCATGATGGACCTGTGGGCCGATCCCCCGAATCTGGTGGCGGAGATCCGCACCGGCCTGGACGCCCGCTCCATCGACACCTCCAAGTTCAAGGGCTTCGAGGACAAGTACGCCGTGGTCGGCGACTACTGGCCCCCCCACTACGTCATCCTGAAGGGCGACACCCTCGAACCCCTCAAGATCGTCGGCACCCGGGGCTATACTTATGACACCAACGAGTTCCACCCCGAGCCCCGCGTCGCCTCCATCGTCGCCTCCCACCACGCCCCGGAGTGGGTGCTGACCCTGAAAGAGACCGGCGTCGTCCTGCTGGTGGACTACTCCAAGCTCGACGTGGGCACCGTCACCGAGACCAAGATCAACGCCGAGCGGTTCCTGCATGACGGCGGCTGGGACGCCTCCAAGCGTTACTTCATGGTCGCCGCCAACGCCCGCGACACCATCTCGGTCATCGACACCGTGGACCGCAAGCTGGTCAAGAACATCAAGACCGGCACCAAGCCCCACCCCGGTCGCGGCGCCAACTGGGTCGATCCCGAATTCGGACCCGTCTGGGCCACCGTCCATCTGGGCGAGGGTCTGGTCTCCATCATCAGCACCGATCCCAAGAACTCCAAGGCCTGGACCGTGGTTCGGGAGTGGAAGCTGGACGGCAACTCGCTCTTCATCAAGACCCACCCCAAGAGCAAGAATGTCTACTGCGACAACACCATCAATCCCAACAAGTCCAACGTCCTGACCGTCTTCAACGTCGACAAGCCCGCCGATCCTCCTAAGGAGATCACCTTCAACAAGAAGGTGGTGCACATGGAGTACAACAAGGACGGCGACGAAGTCTGGGTCTCCTTGTGGGATAAGGAAGGCGAAATCGTCATCCTCGACGACAAGACCATGAAGGAAAAGACCCGCATCACCGGTCTCCACACCCCCACCGGCAAGTTCAACGTCTACAACACCATGATGGACGTTTACTAATCCCGGCGGATCGCCCCACCGCCTCCCGGAGCCGGGACCCCTCCCGGCTCCGGGTCCGCCCGAAGTTCGATGAAAGAGGATTCGACCGATGAAAGCCGCCACCCTCCTCTCCCTGATGGGCGCCGCCCTGCTCCTCGCCGGTCAAGCCGTCGCCGCCGAGGCCCACAAAACCCCCACCGCTCCCGCCGACTTCTTGAGCAAGACCAACCCCATCAAGGCCGACGAGGCCGATGAGGCGACCCTCAAGGAAGGCGGCAAAATCTACACCAAAAAGTGCGGAAAATGCCACGGCGAAACCGGCGATGGCAAGGGTTCCGCCGCCGGCGAGTTGGTGATCAAGCCCACCAATCTCTCCGCCCCCGGATATCTGGCCGGACGCAAGGACGGGCAATTGCTCTGGATCACCATGAACGGCAGCCCCAATACCGAAATGAAAGCCTTCGGCCCCGGATCCGAGCAAAACTATTCCGAAGCCGATCTGTGGAAAGTCATCACCTACATGCGCAGCGCCTTCACCAAGTAAGGACAGCCGAGCGATTCGATTCCAGGGCCGCGATGAATGGATGCATGGCGGCCCATTTTTCCCCCCCACTCCGCTCCGGGCAGGGGCGCGCTTGATTCTCTACATCATTTTTCAGGCCCGTTTCGGACCGATGGCCTCCCATACGGGGGCCGTGCGACACGCAATCCGGGGGAAGAGGATTCTCCCGGCTTCCGACCCAAGGAATGAACCCTCGCGCAAGGAATGGGCGGCATGACGCGGAACACCCCCACCTCTCGCCAAAATGGCCCGCCCCGTCGGCTCCGGAGCCGTTTGGCCCCGGGGTGGGCGGCGTGCGGGATCCTGGCCCTCTTCCTCGCCGGAGCGGCGCAGGGGGCGGACCTTCCGCCGCCCGCCCTCCCCTCCGCCGAGGCTTCCCCTCCCCTGGAATCGTGGCGTGACGAAGGGACGGGCCTGACCTTCCTGCGGCTGCCCGGAGGATGTTTTTCCATGGGAGCGGCGGATCCCGCCCTGGGAGCCCGGCCGGTGCATCGGGTCTGCCTGCCCCCCTTTTGGTTGAGCCGCCACGAAACCGGCAACGCCCCCTACGCCCAATGCGTCGCCGACAAGGCCTGCCCCGCCCCGGAACGCCGGGACTCGGGAATTAACGAACATTTTCGCACCGGCGACGAGGACCACTACGACGCCATGGGCGACGCCCTGGAGGCCCCCAACCATCCGGTGGTCGGCGTCTCCTGGAGCGACGCCCAACAGTTCGCCCAGTGGCTCTCCCGCCGCACCGGGAAAAAATTTCGCCTCCCCACCGAGGCCGAATGGGAATACGCCTGCCGGGGCGGGGTCGGCGACGCCCCTTCCGGTCAAGAGGCCGCCCCCGACGCCCCGGAAAAAATCGTCGGCTGGTTCGCGGGCAACAGCGATCACAAAACCCACCCGGCGGGGAGCCTGCCCGCCAACCCCCACGGTCTGCACGACATGCTCGGCAACGTGTGGGAATGGGTGCAAGATCATTACGATGTCGAGGCTTACGCCCATCATCCGGAACACGCCCCGATGATCGTCCGGGAGAGTTATTTCCACGTCACCCGGGGGGGATCCTGGTCCGGCCCGGCCAATCGGCTCCATTGCGCCTATCGCGGCGTGGGCGAGGATCGGGATCGGGACGACAATCTGGGATTCCGCCTGGCGATGGAGCCGTAATCGTTCACCCGGTTCAATGAGTTACAGAAAAGTTCCCCATTTTTCATGGTATTGACGCAAATCAAGTCACCATTTTCCCGTTCAAGTTACATTGTCGGTCAATCATGCCATGCGACCGCCAGGTTCTCTCGGGGTTGCCGCATCCGGGGCGCGACGGGGCGCCCCGCAAGCATCACTTTCGAGCGCGTGCTTTCGTTTTCGACGAAACCGCCAGGACTTCGCCCCCCAGCTTGAAGAGAAGGTTCCCCCATGGGAAACCAAGAGATTCAACCGAAAATCCCCCGTTCCTACGGCCTGCAAACGCCCGGTTCCAAGGGCGTGGCGGGCAAAAAACGGTATGCCATGGTCATCGACCTCAGGAAATGCATCGGCTGCATGTCCTGCTCGATCGCCTGCAAAACCGAATACGGCCTGCCCCTGGGCGTCTGGCGCACCTGGGTGAAGGTGGTGGACAAGGGCAAGTACCCCAATACCAAACGGGTCTTCATGCCGCGCTTGTGCAACCACTGCGACTACCCCGTGTGCGTGCGCAACTGCCCCACCCAGGCCACCTACAAACATGAGGACGGCTTCGTGCTGCAACGGTACAACCGCTGCATCGGCTGCCGCACCTGCATGGTCGCCTGCCCCTATAACGCCCGCCATCTGCTGCCGGAAAAACGCACCGACGACAACCTGCCCCGCATGGTGGTGGACAAATGCACCTTCTGCATCCACCGGGTGAAGAAAGGGCTGGTCCCCTCCTGCGTCCAGGCCTGCGTCGGCGGGGCCCGCCTCTTCGGCGACGTCAACGACCCCAACAGCGAAGTGGCCAAGCTGGTGGCCACCGAAACCGTGACGGTGCTGAAACCCGAACTGGGAACCAGCCCCTCGGTCTATTACATCGGTGCCGATTGGGAGATCATGGATGAACCCCACAGCTACACCAATCGCACCGATCAGATGGTCGACGAGTTCAACGATTTCAAGCGCAACCACAAGGGCGACGCCTTCGCCGACATCATCGAGGGGGAACCCCTGATGAGCGAGGTCGGAAAAAACTGGATGGGATTCCTCAGAACGATCCCCCACAAGGCGAAAGAGACGTTGCACGCCTTCAAGATCTTTCTCTTCGACTAAGGACCCTTAAGCCATGGAAGAGAGCGTCGTCACATACAATGCCTTCCACCATGTGGCGTGGGGCACGACCATCTCGGTCTATTTCTGGCTCGTGGGGGCCAGCGCCGGATCGTTCGTCATCTCCAGCTTCGGGTGGGTGTTCGGGCTGAAGCGGTACAAGCCCCTGGCCATGACCGCCTCGGCCACCGCCATCGTCATGCTGCTCATCGTGCCTATCCTGCTCACCTGGGACTTGGGCAAGCCGGTGCGCTTCATCTATCTGCTCATTCCGGGCTATTGGCACAGCACCGGCCCCATGGCCTGGGGCACCCTGCTGATCTGCACCTATCCCATGTCGATGATGGTCTACAGTTACTTCGTGATCAAAAACGATCCCACCTTCGCCAGGATCACCGGCATCGTGGCCATCGTTCTGGCCCTCTCCACCCACTGGTACACCGGCGTGGTCATGGAGCTGAATCCGGGTCGGTTCCTCAACCACACCGCCCTGGCCCCGCTGCTCTTTCTCACCGGTGCCTTCATCTCCGGCATCGGTCTGATGAACGTGGTGGTCTGGGTGCGCAACTTTTTTCTGCCGGAGGAGAAAAAGATCGACTGGGCTCTGATTCACGAAATGGCCCAGTTCATGATGTACGGGATCGTGTTCGACATCTTCCTGCTCTACCTCGACTTCATGCAAACCACCTATGGCAACCAAAACGAGGTCATGGGGCATGACGTGGTGCTGATGCAGGTCTTTCGCTTCCCGTACCTCTGGCTTGAATTGGTGATCGGTCTGATCATCCCGCTCATCCTGCTCACCACGCCCCTCAAGCGCTCCAAGTCCGTCGCGATCCTGGCTTCGTTGCTGGTGGCGGTGGGGGTTTACGGCATGCGGGTGTGGTGGGTGATGGGCGGTCAGTATCTCCAGTCGTTCTATTGATCGGGGACGGGTCACATGCCTGAAATTTGCAGACGTCAGTTTCTCGCGGCCAGCGGTGCCTTGGCCGCCGCCGCCGCCCTCCCCACGCCCGCCGCCGCCATGGAACTGGAGCTGGGAGGGAAAAACTTCCACCAGCTCCGCACCTACCAGGCCCGGATGCGCAGCCACTTCACCTGCACCCTGTGCCCCTACTACGACGGCGGATTTTCCTACGCCGAAAACGGGCGCATCCAAAAGACCGAGGGCAACCCGGACCACGTGGCCAGCCGCGGCAAGTTTTGCGCCAAGGGGCTGGCCTCCTTCCTCGGGGCCTACGATCCAGACCGCATCCTCACCCCCCTCAAGCGGGTGGGCCCTCGGGGGGCGGGAAAGTGGAAGGAGATCTCCTGGGAGGACGCCATCGCCGAGGTCGCCGCCAAGGTGGGCGAGGCTCTGGCCGAACCCGACGCCATCGTGGTCAACGAAGGGGGCTTCACCGACGGCCCAGCGGCCCGTTTTCTCGACACCGTGGGCTCCCGTTCGCTGTTGCGCAGCTGCACCGCCGGTCTGGGCGGCGGGGCCAAACAGTCGGCCCTCAAGGGGATGCTCGGCTCCGCCTTCATTCTGCCCGACATGGAGCACAGCAAGTACGTGCTCAATTTCGGCTGCAACATCCTGGAGACCGCCCTGCCCCTGGCGCAGCGCCTCACCGACGGCGTGGTCAACAACCGGCTGAAGCTGGTCACCTTCGACGTCCGCCTCTCCAACACCGCCGGTCGCAGCAATGAATGGGTGCCGGTCTTCCCCGGCAGCGACGGCGTCATCGCCCTGGCCATGTGCCGCCACATCCTGGAAAAGGGGCTGGCCGACAACGACTTCATCGCGACCTGGACCAACACCACGGCGGAAAAGCTGCTGGCCGAGCTTCAGCCCTACACCGTGGAGTCGGCCTCCGCCCAAAGCGGCGTTCCGGCCAAGACCATTCAGCGCCTTGCCGTGGAGTTTGCCAAGAACCATCCCGCCACGGTCATCTCGATGAACGGCGTCAGCCGTCGCAAGAGCGGCCTGGAGGCGGAGCGGGCCTGCCTGATGCTGGCGGTGATCACCGGCAACATCGAAAACGAGGGGGGCTGCTGCCTGCCCCGCCAATACGACATCGGGGTTCCCCAGCCCGCCCCCAAGCGGCGGGATCCCACCCCGCCGCCGCTGAACCACGCCTTCCCCTTCCAGGTGATCACCGGGATGCGTAAGGTCAAGGTGTTGATCAACCATCGCAGCAACCCCGTCTATTCCGCCCCCGCCGCCAGCGTCTGGAAGGACGCGCTGAAGGATGAAAAGCTCATCCCCTTCCTGGTGGATTTCACCCCCTTCATGAGTGAAACCGCCGAATTCGCCGATCTCATCCTGCCCGACGTGGTGGGGGTGGAGCGGCACGATCTGGTCAGCAGCCCCACCGCGTTGTGGCCCTGGGCCAGCATCAGCCTGCCCACCGTCAAGCCCCTGGGGCAGGCCCGGGATGTGCGGGAAACCTTGAAAAAAATCGTCGAGTCCCTCGACCCGGAAGGGCAAAAAGGGATGAAGGCCTTTTGGGCCTTCGCCAACGCCAAGCAGTGGGTGGAGCAGGCCTGCAACGCCACCCCGGGGCTGGAGGGCCATTATAAAAAATTGACCGTCAAGGGGTTCTGGCCGGACTACGGCAAGGTGGATCCCGCCAACCGCCAAGTGATCAAGGACGGCGAGCCCCTGGTTGCCCCCTACGGCCTGCACAAGGCCAAGGGCTTCGCCACCAGCACGGGCAAGATCCAGCTCACCACGCCCCAATTGCAGGCCAACCCCCGGCACGAAAACCTCAAGCCCGGCGAGTTCGTGTTGACCACCTACAAGGTGGCCTATCACGTCCTCTCCATGACCTCGAACCTCAAATACCTCTCCGAGATCTGGCACAGCAATCCGCTGTGGATCAACAAGGAGTCGGCCAAGGCGTTGGGCATTCGGGACGGCGATTTGGTGCGGGTCAGCAGCCCTGTGGGTTATCTGGTGACCAAGGTGTCGGCCACCAACGCCATCCATCCCCAGGTGGCGGGCCTGGCCACCTCGGCGGGGCGCACCTCCTACGGGCGGGTCGCCCAGGCCGATCCGGAGTTGATCGCCCCTTACGCCCAACCGCTGCTGGTGGACGAGGATATCGTCGACAACGTCTGGTGGCGGGACAAGGGGGTCAATCCCAACGAGATCATTCCCATCGCCGCCGTGACGCAAAATGGCGAACAGGCGTGGAACGATACGGTGGTCTCCATCGCTCCGGCCCAATCCGGCGACGTTCATGGCGCGATTCACGTCGATAACGCCAAGCACATCGCCATCTTCAAGCAATTGATGGGCTGACCCCCCACGGGACGCCGACGCTCAGGGAGATGCCGGAGTGAACTTTCTCAAAAGCAAATGGGGCCTGGTTCTGATGGCGGTCGCGCTCCTGATGGTGGTGGCCGTGTTGGGATGGAGCAGCCAACGCTTCCATCGCATCAGTCTGTGTACCTCCTGTCATGAAATTTTCGTCAGCTACGACGAATACAAACCGGTGGGCGAGGCCAGCAAGTCCAAGGAGGATTTCAACCCCGCCGTCCCGGTCAAGTCCGGGCTGTTCAAAATGACGGTGGGCTGCGCCGAGTGCCACGCCTACCCCTACGAGGAGTATCGCGCCTCGCCCCACTTCGACAACGAGCGGGGGGTCAAGCCGGGCTGCGTCGGGTGCCACAACCCCCACACCGTCTATCAGTTCCTCAACTGGAAATTTTTCTACCTGAACAAGGGCGGATACGGCGAAAGCCCGTTCCATGAAATTTCCAGCGGACTGCGGGACATCCCCGAATGGGAAAAATTGCGGGTGGAGTTGGCCCAACGGGTGCGCCAGGAGATGGTGGCGGAAGGTTCCAGCAAGTGCAAAAACTGCCACAAGCCCGACGGCGCATGGTTCCAAAAGCTTGAGCCCCACAAGGCGACGAACAACAAGACCTGCGTCGAGTGCCACCACAACATCGTCCACAAGGCGGTCCCCTGGGACGTCAAGCCGACCCCCTGACCCACCCCCGGCGGGGGAGAGCCCCCCACTCTCCCGCCGCAGACTGCGCCTCTCCCCGGGGAAGGGCTCCTCCTCCCCCGGAAGGGCTTCAAGAGCCCCCCACTGCGGCCCGGCCTTGCGGCCTTGCTGGACCCTGAGCCGACTGGGGGGCGAAAGGCCCCCCGTTTTTTGGCCCCTCGGCGACGCTTTTCGCACCCCGAGTCGTGGGGATGGGTCTATCTTGACGTGACGCGGTTCAACCCCTTGGCGAACTTCCCGAGAGAGAGCCCCCCCATGACGGCGCGACGGCGATCCAACGGAACCGGGAGCAGGTGGAGACTCCTCCGAAAGTCCCTGACGCGGGCATGGGCGGCGGCTCTGATCGGGGCAATGGGGATGGCGGGAGGAGTCGGTTCCGCCCGGGCCGACGCCCCCTCGCCGCAACGGGCCGTCGAACTGGACCATCTGTTGCGCCACGACTGCGGCTCCTGCCACGGCATGACCCTCCAGGGAGGGCTGGGACCGCCCCTCACCGTCGCCGCCCTGCGGGATCGATCCCCGGAAGCTCTGGCCGACGCCATCCGTCTCGGTCGTCCCGCCGGGGCCATGCCCCCCTGGGGCCCCCTGCTGAACGAAGGAGAGATTCAATGGTTGGTGGATCGCCTGCGTCGGGGAGAGTCGCCATGAACGCCCCCTCTCTGCCAACGCGCCGCGGCCCTTTCTGGCACCGCCTGGGCCGCGCCGTCGCCCCCTGGACCCTGGCCGCCGCCCTCATCGGCTGCGCCGCCGCCCCCGCGCCCTCCTCCGTTCCGGCCTTGCGGGGAACCGGCGACCTGGGGGTGATCATCGAACGGGCCGCCGGACGGGTGAAGGTGGTGGAAACCACCCATCATGGCGTGCTGCACTCGGTGGAAGGGCTGGGGGATCTCTCCCACGCCTCCCTGGTCTTCTCCCGGGATGAGCGCTACGCCTTCGTCTTTGGCCGCGATGGCGGCCTGACCAAGGTGGATCTGCTCACTGGAACCCTCGCCGCCCGGGTGATGCAGGCGGGCAACAGCATCGGCGGGGCCATCTCCGACGACGGAAAAATCGTCGCGGCGGCCAACTACGAGCCCGGCGGGGTGCGCTTTTTCGACGCCGAGACCCTCGCCCCCGGGGCGAAATCGCCGCCGTCGGGGCCGATGGCCAGCGTTCCAAGGTGGTGGGGCTGGAGGACGTTCCCGGGCGAAAATTCGCCTTCAGCCTGTTCCAGTCGGGGGAGATCTGGCTGGCCGACCTCTCCCGGGGCGGCGAGCCCCA
>JADGAP010000106.1 GCA_015231965.1 Magnetococcales bacterium
GTGGGGGAAAGTTGGTTGCATCCCCCCAACACCGCTTGGGGTCATGCGCCATTTTGAATTGGAACGACTATAACGTTCATGGCGTTCCACGCCACCCCGGAGCATGAAAGAACCCAGGGCTTTCATCCGGTCCCGGCTCCCCTCACCCTGCCCCTCTCCCGGGGGGAGAGGGGATGCCTGGACGATGTTTTTCACGGTAAGATGGGGCGGGAGGCGTTTCCAGCGCCCTTTCACGGGGGGAGCGGGGCGGGCGGCGGCCATGACTTTTTTCGGATCGATCGCGGTGGGGTTGGGGGCCATGCTGGGGGCGTGGTTGCGCTGGGGGTTGGGGAGCTGGCTCAATCCGCTCTTTCCCACCGTCCCGCTGGGCACCCTGGCGGCCAATCTGCTGGGGGGCTATCTGGTGGGGGCGGCGGTGGCGTGGTTCGGCCAACACGCGGGCATTCCCCCCGAATGGCGGCTGTTCGCCATCACCGGATTTTTGGGCGGGTTGACCACCTTTTCCACCTTTTCCGCCGAAGTGGTGGGGCTGGCCGCCCGGGCCGAATATGGGTGGGCGCTGGGAACGGCGGCCCTGCACTTGACCGGCTCCCTGGCGATGACCGCCCTGGGGATGCTCACCGTCCACTGGCTCTTGACCCTGAACGGACCATGATCGGCGATGAACGGCCTCTATCTCAAAATTTATCTGCTGGAAAAGCGTCGGGTCCACGGCCTGTTGGCCTACGAGTGGCTGCTGGAGCAGGCCCGGGGGATGGGGGTTCACGGCGGAACGGCGTTTCGCGCCATCGCCGGATTCGGTCGCCATGGGGCGCTGCACGAGGAACATTTTTTCGAACTGGCGGGGGATCTGCCGGTGGAGGTGGGTTTTTGCTGCGGCGAGGCGGAGGCGGAGCGGCTGTTGGCACTGGTGGAGCGGGAGGGGGTCCCCTGTTTTCACGTCACCCTGGCGGCCCGTTTCGGCGAAGTGACCGCCAGGGAGCGGGAGACCTCCGGGGAAAATTCGGAAAGATCGAAAAAACCGGAAAAATAGCGGAAAAATCGGCGCGAAAGGGGCTGGACGTGGCAAGAACGATTGCGCCGCATCGTCAGAGGGGATAGCATGAATGGAAAGGCCGGTCGTCCCGGCCTTTTGTCGTGCCATGCCCACCGTGAAACCCGGGGGCCGTGGCGTGCATCCGGGCGGAGACCCGGCGGGGCGGGAAATTACCGGAATACAACGGAACAGGTGAATCATGGCCAACGTGGTGGTGGTGGGCGCCCAGTGGGGCGACGAGGGCAAGGGTAAGATCGTCGATCTGCTGACCGAGCATGCGGAGGTGGTGGTACGGTTTCAGGGGGGCAACAACGCCGGTCACACCTTGGTGGTGAACGGGGTCAAGTATGTACTCCACTTGGTGCCGTCGGGGATTATCCGTCCGGGCAAGACGTGCGTCATCGGCAACGGCGTGGTGCTGGATCCGGAGGCGTTCCTCAAGGAGCTGCGGGGATTGGCGGAAGCGGGGGTGACGGTGAGCGCCGCCAACCTCAAGATTTCCAATCTCACCAACTTGATCATGCCCTACCACCGGGAGTTGGATCAGGCCCGGGAGCGGCGCAAGGGCAACGGCAAGATCGGCACCACGGGGCGGGGCATCGGTCCGGCTTACGAGGACAAGGTGGCGCGGCGCGGCATCCGGGTGGGGGATTTGTTCAACCGGCAGTTGTTCGAGGACAAGCTGCGGGAAAATCTGGCCCTGCACAACTTCATGCTGGAAAATTTCTACGCCTCGGCCACCTTCAATTTCGAGAGCGTGCGGGACGACTATCTGCGCATGGGGGATCAACTGGCGGCCCACGTGGACGACGTGAGCGTCTTTCTCGATCAAGCGATGCGGGGGGGGCGTCCGGTATTGTTCGAGGGGGCGCAGGGCAATTTGCTGGACGTGGATCATGGCACCTATCCCTTTGTCACCTCGTCGTCGACGGTGGCGGCGGGGGCCTGCACCGGCAGCGGCGTGGGACCAGGCAAGATCGACTACGTCCTGGGCATCGCCAAGGCTTACACCACGCGGGTGGGCAGCGGTCCCTTCCCCACCGAGTTGACCGACCAAGTGGGCAAGCACCTTTCCAGCGTCGGCCAGGAGTTCGGGGCGACCACCGGAAGGGCGCGGCGTTGCGGCTGGTTTGACGCGGTGGTGGTGCGTCACGCCATCCGGGTTTCGGGCATCGACGGCATCGCCCTGACCAAGTTGGACGTGATGGACGGCCTGGACAAGGTGCGCATCTGCGTCGGCTATCAGCGCAACGGCCAGCGGCTGGAGACCATGCCCGGGGATCCCACGGTGTTGGACTCCTGCCAGCCGGTTTACGAGGAGATGCCCGGCTGGAGCGGAACCACCGCCGGGGTGTTGCGCTTCGAGGATCTGCCCTCCGCCGCCCAAGAGTATGTCCGCCGTTTGGAGACCCTGTTGGGAGTTCCGGCGGCGATTATCTCTACCGGTCCGGGGCGGGAACAGACTTTCGTGCGGCAAAACCCCTTCGGCGTTTGATCCCGTTGGAGCGGCATCGGCGGGGCGGCGCGCATTTCTCTTGACTTCCCCTGATTGGATGCTATAATCCCGCTTTCTTCGTGGCGTGGGTACGGTCACGAAGTCCGAGCATCAAAGAGGGCCGTTAGCTCAGGTGGTAGAGCAGCTGACTCTTAATCAGCGGGTCTAAGGTTCGAGTCCTTAACGGCCCACCATTTTGATTTTACAGGTTTTTCTCCACCGAAAGACCGCCCACCCCGGCGGTCTTTCGGCGTTTAAAAACCCCAATGTTTCCAAGGGTTGGCGCGGGCGGTTCGAGAAAGAACTTGCTCCCCCGCCGGACCCGCCGGAATCGGAAGTTGCCTTTCTCTTCTCTCTCTGCCAAAATTCTCTGAAAGCTCTGGACTCACCCCCTGGTGAGTCCGACAAAATCGGACTCACTTTTCAATTTAAATATCAAAGTTTAACATGAGTCGCTTATACTAGACCCGTTCGATGACGAACTTGGTTGACTTTTTGGCTGGTAGGAGTCAGGATCAAGCGCAGATGTGTGGTCTTTGGACCCATATTGCGGCCATTGTGAATAATATTTCTCGAGCGTACTGGAGCCACATTGAATTTTTGTGAGTCGGACGGGAGGAAACAAGGTGGAAGATAAAACATCGGTTGGTGTCCCTATTGATCAATATTTGCTTGATCAGGTTCTTGATATTGTTTTATATGATCTGGTGAGAAGTATTCTGTCTGATTATGATACAGAATTAACAATATACCTCAAGGATGAAGATTGCTGTATCGTGTATCACACGGTGAGGACAAATGTTACAGATAGAGAGGCCAATAAATCGACTGGAGAATACGCATTTAATCGGACATACCATTTAAGTCAACTAACTGGCAAGGAAACAGCATTTTGGGGAATATTTGACTTGAATAAACAGGCGGTTATCATATCAAACCTAATCAAACTTCATAAGCACAAGAAAGCGACTGTTAATATTGGGTGGGAGATAACTTGCGCTAAGTGCGGATCCCTTATAACGGGAAAACATTGGGCAAAGACTGAAGCAGATTGTAAATGTACACAATGTAAAAAACAGATGTCGCAAAAGGATGCCATTGCCGTTTGTCATGATGTTTTTGTGGAGTAATGAAATGGCAAAATTCGTGGCAATTGATGTTGAGACTGCAAATGCTGACATGTCCTCGATTTGTTCAATCGGAGCAGCAACCTTTGAAAATGGTTTAATCATCTCTGAGTGGTATTCCCTCATTGATCCGCAAGATTACTTTGACGATATAAATATATCCATCCACGGAATTGATAAGAGCATGGTTAACGAGTCTCCAACTTATAGCGAGGTAGCGAACACCATTGAACAAGTTATTGAGGGAATGGTCGTCGTAACGCACACTCACTTTGATCGGGTAGCGATATCCCAGGCCGCACGTCGCTGGTCCATCAAACCACCGCTTTGCACGTGGCTCGATTCAGCAAGAGTTGCTCGACGCACTTGGGCAGGGTGCGCCCAAAGAGGCTATGGGCTCGCTGACGTGTGTAAGATGATCGGCTACGAATTCCAGCACCATAATGCTTTAGAGGATGCAAAGGCTTCCGGTCAGATTCTGCTCTCAGCGATGACCGAGACAGGACTTGATCTTGAAGGTGTGCAGAGGCGGGTCCACCAGCCCATCAATCCAAAATTGGGCGGTGCAATCAAGCGCGAGGGTAACCCTGAAGGCCCACTGTTTGGAGAGGTGGTTGCATTCACGGGTGCGCTGGATATACCACGCCGCGAGGCAGCCGATCTAGCAGAAGCCTTAGGGTGTAACGTGGAACTGGGCGTCACTAAAAACACAACGCTGCTGGTTGTTGGTGACATTGACGTAAAACGTCTCATGGGCCATGAAAAAAGTGCCAAGCACCGCAAAGCTGAGGAGTTGGCTGCCAAAGGCTATTCCATCCGAATTGTCCGTGAGACGGACTTCCGAGAACTTACCTCTCTGATTAAATGAAGGGAGATTCCGCCTCTTGCCTGCTCTCGTGTAATGTTTTTGACCTTGAGTTCGAGACGGATTGTATTGGCCCCTTACGTTTATGAATCGCATGTAGGGAGGGCAGACCCGCCTTTTAAAATTCCCCACACATCCCGCTGCTGTTCCCACTCCATAGGGAAGGGCTTCCTCAACTCCCGCCAGGTCATGACGTCGGGCTGGCGGTCGTCCAGGATGGCCTCGATGATGTCCGGGGCGAGTAGGGTCAGGCGTAGCACCTTGGCCACGTAGGATTCGTCGATCCGCTCCTGCTCGGCGATGGCCCGGATGGAGGCGGCCTTGCCACTCTCCAGCAGGCGCAACCACTTGTGGGCCTTGGCCACCAGCCTGGCCAGGGCGACGGGGTTGTTGACATAATCGGCGGGGTCGAAGGGGACGAACTCCCCCTCTTGCGGGGGAATGGCCTCCAGCACGTTCAATTGCTCGTCGATCTTCTCCCGCAAGGCCGCATAGATGGCGAAAGGGAGAATGACGTACTCCTCGCGCCCCTGGCGATGGCTTCGGCGGAAAAGGAGCCTCGGAGGGATTCGGGGGGTGGAAGGCCCCCCCTGCCCCCCGGCGGCCCGATGCGATGGATCGAGTGCGGCGTGGCGGAACTGGTTTGAATTTTTGATGGAGCGCATCGGGCCGCCAAAAGCCAAACCTCAGGGGCGGTGAACCGCCCCCGAACCCCCACCCTTTTTTCTTGCGCGTTTTACCGTGGTCCTTTTTTTCCGGCTTCGCGGTTCTTCCGGGGCTTCTTTCCCTTTTCAGGGCCTTCTTCCTTCCTGCATCGCCTGTCGGAACAACGCCATCTGTCCTTGGCTCACCGCCTGCCAATCGAACCGCTCGGCATACCGCCGGACCGCCTCCCGGGGGGGCGGCTCCCGGAGTAACGCCCGCACGGTCTCGGCAATGGCCTCGGGACTTTGATCCGCCATCACCCGACCCGCCTCCGGAGCGGCAACGACTTCCGGATTGCCCCACACCGGCGAAACCGCCGCCGGCGTGCCGCAGGCCATGGATTCCAACAAACAATTGGCCCACCCTTCCCGGGAAGAGGCCAAAACCAAAACGTCGGCGGCGCTGTAGAGATATTTCAACTCGTCCTGAGGCCAGGAGCCGAGAAACCGCACCCGCTCCTCCACCCCCAGGGAGCGGGCCAGGCCGTGCAATCCGGGCAGGGGATTCTCTTCTCCCGGAACGTCCCACCCTCCGGCGATGACCACCCGGGTCTCCGGAGGGAGGAGGGGCAGGGCGCGAATCAACCGATCATAGCCCTTGCGGGCGGTCAAATGGCCCACCGCCGCCAGAACGGGTCCGGGACCGTCGAGGTCCAGCCGACGCCGGGCCTCCCCCGGATCCACCGGATGGAACAGTTGGGGATCCACCCCGTTGCGCAACACCGTCACCCGCTCGGGGGGGACGCCGATCTCCACCAGACCTTGCTTGAGGGCCTGACTCACCGCCGCCACCCCCGCCGCCTGTCGGGCCGCCCAACGGATCATGTGGCGGGGCAGACGATGGCGGGGTATAAGATTGATGTCGGTGCCCCGGGCGGTGATCACCACCGGTTTGCCCAGCCGCCGCCCCAGCCACGCCGCCGCCACCCCGTCGGGGTAGAAATAGTGGGCGTCGATCAGGTCGAAACCGCGACCCCCGGCGGGGTTGGGGGCTTCGGCCAGCCGTCTCAGCAGGGGGAGCAGGGCTGCGGCCATCAAGAGCGGGGCCAGGGTCATGCCGATGCGGGGAATCACCGGATACCGGGGATGGAGAATTTCGATGCCGTGGCGCCACTCCTGCTCGGGAACCCCGGCCAGGCGGGCGTAGCGACCGAATCCGGAATGGGTCCAGGGAAACCAGGGAACCGGAGCCACCACCCGGGCCACCGCCTCGCCGTGGTCCAGCAGATGACGCAGCCGCTGCTCCACGAACAGCCCGTGCTGCGGCTGCATGGCGTTGGGGTAGAGGGTGGAGAAAAGCAGGATCGACAGAGGTCGGGACATGGCGCGGCGCTTGGGCGTCTCTTTCCTCACTGCGAGGGGCGCGATGGTCGATAGGCAGTATAACAGCAACGGAAGCCAACGTTGACAGGCGATTCCATTTCCATGACCCCTTCTTTTCCTGAAAAATGGCTTGATTGGCTCTGCTGCCCCGCCTGCCGGGGGGGATTGGCCTTCGCCGCGCCCGCCGACGCCCGTTCCGAGGACTCCTCCGATCAGAAGTTCCCCGATTCTTCCGCCCCCCCGCCCGGCGTCGAGACGGGATTGCGTTGCACCGTCTGTCAGGCCCGCTATCCGGTGTTCGACGGCATTCCCATCCTCTTCCCCATCCAGCCGGGGGAGGAGATTCCCTCGTTCTCCCGCTACTGGGATCCGGAGGAGCGGGCCGAACTCTACGACCGCAAGGTGGAGGGGGAGGGGGCGGAAGACTCTTTCGGGATCTACAACCACCTTTCCGAAATTCGCGCCATGACGGGGATGTATCGTCCGGCCAATCTGGACCGGGTGCTGGACGCCGGATGCGGCAACGGGCGATTTTTGGAAACCTTTCCCGACACTGCCCAACGGGTGGGGGTGGACGCCTCGCTGAACCTGTTGCGCATCGCCCGCGCCAAGGGGCGGGGGGATTTTCACGTCTGCTGCCAGTTGGAAAACCTCCCCTTCCGCGACGGCGTTTTCGGAACCGTCACCTGCTGCCGGGTGTTGCAACATTTGGTCCGGCAACGGCAGGCGGTGGGGGAGATGGCCCGCATCGTTCGACCGGGGGGGGATCTGCTGGTGCAGGTCTACAACGCCTGGAACCTCAAAACCCTCTACAAGGCGATTCGCATGTCCCCCCTGGCGCCGATTTTCAATGCGCCGTTTCGTCTGTTGTTCCGCTCCATGTCCCCCTTCGCCCCCTGGGGGTTGGATTACGACCGCTACACCGGCTGGTGGCGGCTGCGGAGTTGGTTCTGGGGACAGGGTATGGATCGGGTGGTGGGGCGGGGGGCGGGGTTCGGCTTTCACAAATATTTTTGGATCCCCTTTTACGTCGATGCGACGTTGCGCAAAAGCCATCCCGAGTGGTTGAAAAACTACTACGCCGGTTGTTTGCGCTGGGAGGGGCGTTGGGGCGGGGTGCCGCCTTTCCGCTGGTTGATGGAGAAGGCGGTGCTGCGGGGAACCCGCGCCGCCGAACCCGCCGCCGAGCCCGTCGGGCGGCTGTGCGATTCCCTTTCCGCCCGGCTGCGGCGCTGGCCGGGGATCCATGCGGAGGCCCGGGGGATGTTGGCCTCGGAGGCCTTGCTGGCCCGGGACAACGACGCCAGCCGGATTCAGGACCATCGGTTTCATCTGCGGGCGGTGATGGATTGGCTCAAGCGCGCCCAGGACGCCCACCCCGGCGGGGGGATCTCCCGGGGCTACGCGGCGGGGTGGAGCGTCCATTTTCGCGCCCGGGGCTGGCAGCCGGACTATCCCGAAACCACCGGTTATCTGATCCCCACCCTGTTCGACGCCGCCAAGGTGTTGCACGATGACGACTTGCGCCAGCGGGCGATGCGGGCGGCGGATTGGGAGCTGGCGGTGCAGTTGCCCAGCGGCGCGGTGCGGGCGGGGACCATCGATCGTCCCCCGGCCCCGGCGGTGTTCAACACCGGGCAAGTAATTTTGGGATGGTTGCGGGCGGCGCAAGAGAGCGGCGAGGAAAAATATCACGACGCCGCCCGGCGGGCGGGGCTCTTTCTCCTGGAGAGCCAATCGCCGGATGGCTGCTGGCGGCAGGGCAACTCCCCCTACGCCCACGGCGGATCCACCACCTACAACAGTCGGGTGGGCTTCGCCTTGATCCTCCTGGGGCGGGCGCTGGGGGAGGAGCGGTTTCGCGAGGCGGGGATCCGCAACATTCGCCACACCCTGACCCTGCAACAGGAGAACGGCTGGTTCGCCGACAACTGCCTTTCCGATCCCGCCGCGCCGCTGTTGCACACCATTTGTTACGCCATCGAGGGGGTGTTGGGGGCCGGTCTGGCCTTGGGGGAGGAGCGATGGTTGGCCCGGGCGCGGCGCGGGGCGTTGCGTCTGGCGGGGAAGGTGGATGGCCGGGGGCGGATTCCCGGGCGGTTGGATCGGGAGTGGAACGGGACGGTCCCCTGGGATTGCCTGACGGGCAACGCCCAACTGGCCGGCATTCTGCAACGCATCGACCGTTTTTCCCCCGAGCCGCTGTTTGAACAAAAGGCCGAATGGTTGTTGTTGTTCCTCAAATTCGCCCAACCCTGGGACGCCCCGGTGTTGGGCCTGCGGGGGGGAATCGCCGGGTCGTACCCCTTCGACGGCGACTATGGACGGTTGGAGATGCTCAACTGGCCCGCCAAGTTTTTCGCCGACGCCCTGATGATGAACCTGGAATGAGGCCAGGGGCGGGCGCTCCCCCGCCGCCATTCACTCGAACAGCTTCAACCGTTTGAAGATGATGTAACTGAGCAGCATGACCAGGGCCAGCCCTCCCACCTCGGCGGAAAAGCCCCAGGGGGGGCCGGATCCCGCCTGGCCCGGGATGCCCTCGATGTTGGTGCCCAGCAGGCTGGTGATGGAGTTGACGGGCATCAGGAAGGCGGTGATGACCGTCAGGATTTTCATGGTGCGGTTCATTTTGTGGGTTTGGGAGTTCATGATTTCATCCTGGAGCAGCATCGCCCGTTCCCGGGTGGCGTCCAGTTCGGCCAGGTAGTGATGGAGCCGGGTGTTGATCTCCGACAGGCGGCGGCGCACCGATTCGTTGAGCCAGGAGTAGCGTTCCATCAGCAGGTTGGAAATCGCCTCGTGTTCCGGGGAGAGAATGTTGCGCAGGGTGATCATTTTGCGCCGCATGGTCACCAGATCCTGCTGGATGTCCGCCTCGGGGTTCATCAACAGCCGATCCTCCAGTCCGTCCACCTCGCCGCCGATGGTCAGGAGCAGGGGTTCGAGGCGTTGCATCAGCCGGTTGAGGACGTCGCTGATCAACTCGCCGGTCTCCTCCGGACCCTCGCCCTTGGCGATTTCGCCGCGAATCTGCTCGAACACATGAACCGGCTCGGAGCGGATGGCGATCACCCGGTGGTGATCGATCCACAAGTTGACGCAGGGCATCACGGTGGGATCGTGGAGGGTTCCATAGGCGGCGGCCCGCAGGGTCAGCAGCACCCCGCCCTTGTAGGAGACGCACTGGGGGCGGTTGCAGGTGCGCAGCAGCGATTCCACCACCTCCGGATCCAGACCGCTCTCCCGCTTGAGCCAACGTTGGGTTTCGCCGCCGTCGGGGCGGGAGACCAGCAGCAGAATGGTTTCGCCGGGGCGCCAGGCGCGGATCTCCTGCCAACCGGACTCCCGTCCCCCCCCCTGGCGATTGAGAAACAAGGCGTAAATGGGGCAGGCGTCGTGGCGGCTCATGGCCTCAGCCTCCCCACAGCAGTTGTTGGGCGATGACCAGATAGGCCCCCACGCCCAGCAGATCCAAGGCCGTGGTGAGGAAGGGTCCGGAGACCACCGCCGGATTGCCCTTGTATTTTTCCAGCAGGAAGGGGAGGGAGAGGGAGAGGATGGCGGCCAGGGTCATGTTGAACAAAATGGTCAGTCCCACCACATGGCCCAGGGTTTCGTCGGCGAAGAGGAACCAGGCCACCATGCCGCCGATCAAGCCGTAGACCGCCCCCAGGGCCAGGCCGGTCACGCTCTCCTTGAGCAGCAGGCCGGGAAATTGATTCAGGCGGATCACCCCGGTGGAGAGGCCATGCACCGTCACCGAGGCGGTGATGGCCCCCACGTTGCCCGCCAGATTCATCACGATGGGGATGAAGGCGCTCAACGCCACGTCCTTGACGATCAGCCCCTCGAACAGATCGATGATGCCGCTGGCCGCCACCCCTCCCAGCAGGGCGGCGATCAACCAGGGCAGGCGCACCCGGAAGGCGCCGAGAAAGGATTGACTGGCCACTTCGGCGCTGCTGGCCCCGGTCAGGCGCAGCACGTCGCCGCTGGCCTCCTCCTCCAGGGTGGTGATGATGTCATCCACCGTCACCATGCCCATCAGCACCCCCATGTCGTCCACCACGGGAACGCCCAGCAGCCGGTGACGCTTGATCATCTCCGCCACTTCGGAGCGGGGGTCGTCGGTTTGGGCTTTCAGCACCCGGGTGTTCATGATTTGCGCCAGATTGCTCAACGGGTCGGCCAGAATCAACTGACGCAACGAACTCACCCCCACCAGGCGGCGGCTGTCGTCCACTACGTAGAGATAATAGACCATCTCGCTGTGGGGATGGCGACGCACCGCCTCGATGGCCCCCTCCACGGTGGTGTCCACCGACAAGGCGAAGAGTTCGCTGGTCATGATCCCGCCGGCGGTGTCGACATCGTATTTCAGCAGATCCTCCACCTCCCGCAGGCTCTCCTCGTCCAGTCCTCCCATGAAGCGACGGGCCAACTCCGGCTCCAACTGGCCGATGATGTCGGCCCGGTCGTCGGGATTGAGCTCCTCCAGAATGGGGATGAGCTGCTCCGGCTCCACCTCGCGCAGGATGTACAGGCGCAAGCTGGGGCTCATCTGCTTGAGGGCCCTGGCGGCGATGGGGCGGGAGGGGATCAGAAGAAAAATTTTTTGCGCGTCATCCTGGGAAAAACTGTCGAGAATCCGCGCCACATCCGAGGGAAAGAGCTTGGAGAGGACTTTTTGCAGGGCGATGAACGCCTCCTTGCGGTAGAGGCGGCGAATGGTTTCGGGCAGACTGCCGGAATCGTAGACCCGGGGGGATTGGTCGTTCAGCATCGGGTTCATCGGGCGTCCCCCTTCGGTCTTTCGTCTCGACAATGGAAATAAGCCCTGGGCGACCTTTCGTGGCGGCGTCTTGGCGTCGGGTTGGCTCGATTCGCAACGTGCGAATGATGCGCTGATTCGCCCGTTTTGACCAGGATTTTCTCCCGGATGGGGCGATTTTCCGGTTCGTGTCCATGCCGAATCAACGCTTGTTAACCAAGTGATTCAGCAAACGATTCTGGAACTCATCCGGCTTCTGTCAGCGGGTCCATCGTCGATTGCGAGGGGAGATAAGGGGACAGTGTAAAAATAGCTTTTTCATGCCATTCCCAAGACGGAGTGGGCGACGCATCTCGCCTCTACCAACTGGGGCAATATCCTTCGACAACGGCGTAGTTTTGCGGGGTGTCGATGGTTTTTTGCCGGGCGTTGTGGCGGGCGTTGAAGGCCTCTTTTTGCGTCTTGAGCAGGGCGGCCAAGGGCTGACCGATGGCCTGCCCGGCCTTTTGCTTGTCCTCCGACGGGATGGGTTTGACCTCCTGGACGGCGCGACGCATCTCCTGCTCGATTTGAGGCGCGGCCTCTTGCAGGGCGGCGCGGGAGAGGGCGACGTGTTCTCGTTCGTGGGTTTCCAGGGTGGTGAATTGGCAGGTTCCGGGTTTGAAGCGATCGGGGATGAAGACCCGCAGTTCGTCGATGGCAAAGAGAAATTTGGCTTTTTTCAGATAGGCGCAGGTGACGCCGGAGAGCTTGTCGGTCTGGTATTGGAATTTCAGATCGATCTTGGTCTGCACATGGGAGCGGGTTTGGGCGCGGGTGCGGGGATTGCCGCCGGGCTGGGTCTGGATCCACTGTTGGGTTTGGCTGTTGTCGATCACCGGATCGACGACGAACTGTTCCCATTCAAAGGTCGCCGGTTCGAGGGCGGGGGGGCACTCCGCGGCGAGGGTCGGGACGGCGGGGAGGAGGAGCCCGAGCAGGGCGGCGAGGCGTCCTCCGGCGGGGCGGTGGGGATGGGGAGAGTTCATGACGTCGTCCTTCGCGGAGTCCATCGTGGAGGGGCCAATACAATCCGTCTCGAACTCAAGGTCAAAAACATTACACGAGAGCAG
>JADGAP010000107.1 GCA_015231965.1 Magnetococcales bacterium
CGCCGGGGGGCAGGGGGGGGCTTTCCCCCCCGAATCCCGCCGAGGCCGCTTGTCCGCCGAAGCCATTGCCAGGGACGGGAGGTTGGGTCACGTTCCGAAGGGGTGGATTGAGTCCCCTGGATTCCCGCTTTCGCGGGAATGACGGTTGTGCAGGGGCCGCCGGGGGGCAGGGGGGGCCTTTCCCCCCCGAATCCCGCCGAGGCCGCTTGTCCTCCCAACCCCAACGCCCAGAGGTCGCCCCCGGCGCTACTCGTTCAAGTAGTCCAGAATAAACCGCGCCACCCGTTCGGAGGAGCCACCATCGACGAACAGCGCCTGCTCCTCGCGGATGCGCCGACGTCCTTCGGCGAACAGGGTGGGATCCCGCAACAAATCGCCGACCGACTGGCGCAACGCCTCCCAACTCTCCACCACGGGAACGCCGCCGGTGGCCACGATGTTGCGGTAGTGTTCGTACTGGTAATAGCGTTTGCAGGAGTTGTAAAACGCCTCTTGCCGGTCGGCGTCGAAGGCGACGTTGATCACCGGGGTGTCGAACATGGCGGCGTCGAGGGTGATGGTGGAGGCGACGTTGATCACCACGTCGGAGTAAAGCATCAACTCCGCCAGACCGAACATCTCCTCCCGGGTGGGGTTCCACTGGTCGATGATGCGGGCGTGGGTTCCGGGGCGGGTGAGGATCAGGTGGGGCCGACCCTGCAAATGCTGGTAGAGCCCGAGGTCATCCTTGGGATGCATCCGCACCAGCAGTTGGACCTCGAAGGGAAAGTCGGGGTCCATCAGATCCCGATGCAGCCGCTCCACCAACTCCGGCTCGAACGGGACCATCCCCGAGGAGCCGGTGGTGTAGGTCACGAGCTTGCGGGCGGGATCCAGTCCGTGCTTGGCGAAAAAGGCCTCCCGGCTCAAGAACGACTCCCGCTCGAAGTAGAGATCGAACTGGGGAACGCCGGAAAGTTGCACCCGCTCGGGGGGATAGCCGTGATACGCCCGCACCTCTTGCCGGAGGATTTCGTTCCACACGATCAGGCGATCCGGCTCGAAGGGAAACGGCCCCTTGGTGGTGGGATTGTCCCAACTGTGCAGCAGGCAGATGGTTTTGATCCCCTGCTTCCAGGCGGAAAGCTCCAGGCAGGGGTCCATGGAATAGAGCGAGGTGAAAAAGAGCAGATCGGGCTGGTAGAGGTCGAAATATTTCTTTTCCAGCACCGGGGTAAAGCGCATCTCCCAGCGGTGGAGAAAGGCGAGAAAGCGTTGGGGATCGCCATTGAAAAACCACTTCGTGATGCGCGGCAACAGAAAGGTGCGCAAGGCCCGGTTGCGTCGTTTTTCCCGGCGATGGCGGTAGGAAAAGAGGGCGGTGGTCTCCGCCCACAAATCCCGGCGGAAGGAGCGCATCATCTTGACCAGGGGGTTGGCCTTCCACTTGGGAACCCGCTCGAAGAGGACGTTATGGGCCGCCAACTCCCGGGTGAAGTCCGCCTCCTCGATGGGGGTGAAGATCACCAGCCGCAGCTCCGGCTGTTGTCGCAGGGTGTCGAAGATGGCGGTGCGCAGCACGTTGCGGATGGCCGCGCCGGTATCGACGATGATGAAAATAGTGCGCATGGGGAAACAGCCGGAAGAAGAGAAAGGGCCTCCCCGGAGGGAAAAACCACGGAAGGGAAACGCCGATCAGGGAGGAAAGTACATCTTGAGGACGATGCTCAGAACTCCCGCCAGCAGGATGCCGAGCATCCACTTGGCAACCGCCAAATCGGTGCGAATGGGAGACAATTCCTTGTCCAGTTTGGCGTCGATTTCCAACCGCAATTCCCTGATATCACGCTTGGTCGCCAGCTCCTCGAGACTTTTTTCCTGAACCTCGGCCTGGGCTTCGGCAATAGCCTCCGCCAGCTTGTCCGAAGCTCCGGCTGCTTTCAGGCGGTTGGCGAACTTTAACGTGTCGAAAGTGATGGCGACGCTCATGGAAAACCTCCTGGAATCATCCTGCCACATCTGGCCAGGAGATTCAATCCATGAAGCCGTCGCCGCGCCCCATGGGAGGGCCTGACGGGGCGTCGGGAGACGCTAAAGGCGGCGGGTGAAGAAATATTTGACCTTTCGCCGCCAGTTGTTGTTGACGTAGTTCATGCGCATGGCCTCCTCGGCGGCGGCCTTGCGGGGGTAGATTTCGTCGTCGGGCCACTGGGTGAAGTTGATATGCACCTTGCCCATGCCGAAGCTTTTTTCCAGCCCGACGAGGAATTCCGCCTCGTCGGGGATCAACCCCTGGGCGAGACAATCGTCGTAGAGGGGGGCGCCGGGGATGGGGATGGTGACGGTCATGCGGCGGCCCGGCAGGTCCACCCGGCGCATCAGGTCGATGGTCTCGGCCACCGTCTGTTCGTCCTCGCCGGGGTAGGCGAACATGAGCTGGATCTTCATCGGCACCCCGGAGGTTTGGGTGATCCGGAGGGTCCGCTCGATCTGCTCGACGGTGATTTTCTTGTTCATGTTGGTGAGAATTTTCTGGCTGCCCGACTCCACCCCGTAGCCGATGCCCTGGCATCCGGCGTCGCGGATCATGGCCAGGAACTCCTCGTCGATGGTGTTGACCCGCCCCTGGGCCCCCCACGAAATGCCCGAATCCTTCAACACCGGGGCAAGCATCTTGAAGCTCTTTTTGGAGGTGAGGAAGAGTTCGTCCTGAAAGATGATCTCCTGCACGCCGAAATTGTTTTTCAGTTCGGCGAGCAGATCCCGCACCTTGGGGGGGGACATGCGGCGGTAGGATTTGGAGGAGAGGGAGCAAAAATGGCAGCTGTAGGGGCATCCCCGGGAGGTGGGGACGGCCATGGCCCGAATTTCCTGGGATTTTCGTCCGGAATAGGTGTTGGTCTGCCTCAGGTAGCGGTCCATGTCGAAGAGAGAGAAATCGGGCATGGGCAGGTCGTCCATCACCGGCAGGACCATGCGCTTGGGGGTGTGGTGAATCGCCCCGTTCTCCTTGTAAACGATCCCCTCGACGCGGCTTTTGTCGTTCCAGTGGGCCAACAGATCCACGGCGGTGATTTCGCCGTCGCCGATGACGCAGACGTCGGCCAGGGTTTTTTCCAGGGTGAACTGGGCCTGATAGGTGGCCATGGGTCCGCCGATGATGATGGGGACGTTTCGCGCCGCCTTGATCTTTTCGCTGAGGAAACGCACCGCGTTGAACTGGGTGGAAAAGGCGGTGATGCCGATAATATCCGCGTCGTAGCGCTCGATGAGGGGGGCCAGCTCCTGCTTTTCCAGTTGCAACGCCTGACCGTCGAGAATTTGCACCCGATGTCCCGCCCGTTGCAGGGCGTCGGCGACGTAGGCCAACCCCCAGGGAAAATTGATGGAGGTCCGCTCCTTTTTGTGCTCCTTCTTCTCGTGCATCGGCTGGATAAGGAGAACGTTCTGACCCATGGCTTCCTGCCTTCCGGAATCTTCGGCGACGACGACGCGAGTTGAATGGAACAAGGGAGGGATGGAGGAGAGATGCGATGCGGTTTTACATCGGATCCATTCACCGAAGAATGCCCCCGACAGGAGAAAATTTCAACGATTTGCTCATAGCGAACATGTTGACGCGGAAAAATGTTCGCTGTAAGCTATCATTCAATCCATGCAGCCCATCCTCGACCCCAAGAAGTCTTCCTGGAAGATGGATATCGACCGCTCCGCGCTCACGACGGTTTCTTACAGTCGCCAAGCGCTCAAAACGTTACGACGGCTCTCCGTCACCGATGGGAAGCGGATTCGCGATGCCATCCAAACCTTTTTTGAAACGGGAACGGGAGATGTCGTCCGATTGCGGGAGCGGGAGGGGTTTCGCCTTCGCGTGGGGGATTGGCGGGTCATTTTTGATCTGGAGGGCCACGTTTTGGCCGTGTTGAAAATCGGTCCCCGAGGGGATGTGTATCACCATTGAGGAGTCGGATTCATGGGCGCGCCGCAAATCATCATCACCCCGACGGGGGAGCAGCTGGCGGTCATTCCGCTGGAGGAGTATCGCCGACTGACGGCGTGGGACGAGCGCCGACAGGAGCTTCAAGCCTACGATGAAGCCCGGGCCGCCTTGCGGGAGGGGCGGGATGAACTGGTTCCCGCCCCCTTCGCCCAACGGTTGCTGGAGGGGGAGAATCCGCTGCGGGTCTGGCGAGAGTATCGGGGCCTGACCCTGCGCCAGCTGGCGCGGATCGTCGGAACCAGCCCGGCCTATCTCTCCGAGGTGGAGACCGGCAAGAAATCCGGCTCGTTGCGCCTGATCAAGACGCTGGCGGAAGCGTTGCGGGTGGATTTGGACGATTTGACCTGACCTCCGCCCCCTCCGCCATCTCCCCCCGCGTCTCCTCCCGGGGCTCCCCCCGCGTCTCTTCCCGGCGGGAGTCCTGGGGGACGAAGCGGAGTTCCAGGCGCATCCCCACCGCTTCGGCGTAGCGTTCCAGGCTGCGTAGCGAGGGTTTATTGCCGCTCTCCATGCGGGCGATGGCGGATTGACTGGTTCCCATCCGCTCGGCCAACTGCTGCTGGCTCAAGTGGGCCTCCCGATGATGTTCGGGCCACGCACCCGCAACCGCCTCCAGCCGCTTGCCGCCGCCGGTCACCAACGCCAACCCGCGACGGTATTCCGTTCCACCAGACCGCTCTTGGCGCCTGATTGATCGGTCAAGACCTCCGTCAGTTTTTCCGGTGTAAATCCAACGACATGATAGGTTGTAGATATGGCCAGCGCGACACCTCTGGGGAGTAAAAAAACGACTGCCTCTCGGACAAAAAAACCGCCCATCCAGTCGGATCGGCGGCGCTTTGGTTGGGCTTAGATGGTCATGGGCCGACTTATAGCAGTTCCATTTCAAAATTGATCAGCCTGAACGGAACGCGGATCCGTTAGAATGGACTGCGGGTCCAGGGCAATCATTGCCCTGGCGGGTTGTAGGGCAGAGCCCTACGGTTTTGACTTTCGCTTTTGATTTTGCAGTTTTTTCGGCGCGCTTTCAAGTGAAGCCGAAGCGTTTCTCAGCTTCGGCGCAGCGCGCCCAATCGTCGCCGCAGGCGACCAGATTTTCACTGAACCCTACTTTTGCGGTCATCACGTAATGCACAAAACTAGATTGGAACGACTATAAAAGGCTGCGATCCCCCCTCAGAGATTGACGGAACGCCTTAGTTTCCGCCTTGGCCTGCCGGGCAAGCTGTTTGGCGCTGATGGAAGCAGGATTCGAAGCGGCAGCGCACCCCCCGCGTCGCCCCCACCTGATTTAACAGCGGCATAGGCCTCCGCACAACGGCACCCGGCGGCTTTTCCACGAGATCCTCTCCCATGAGAAACCACCACGACCCCTGCGGGTGTGCTGCGTTGCGATGGCAATCGTAAACAATCCTCCCCGGTCATTCAAGGCTCGGTCATTCCAGGCTCATGATGAACCAAGAATGCCTTCTTCCTTCCTCCCTCAAAAATCTTAGGCAAAACAATAGAGGAAGAGTTCCTTCCCGTATGGACAAAAGTTTTCGCTATTCCTCTCCAGGCGTCCCCGCACCCCTCCATTTCCCGTTGGATCGTCACCATGCCATGGAAACATAAGCCAATCCTTCAAGCATGACCCCCCATTCTCCGGGGGCGTCGAAAACCGCGCCCGGAGCGTGGGGTGTCATCGGCTCAGAGTTGGAAGCGTTCCACCATTTGGTCCAGTTCCTTGGCCAGCTTGGCCATTTCGCCGGCGCGGCCATCGACGGTTCGAGAAAGTTCGGCGATGCGCCCCGCCGCCTGCCGCACCCCGTCCATGGATTGGGCCACCTGTTGGGCCTCCTGGGCGGCGCCGCTGACCTTGCGGGTGATCTCCTCGTTGCCCCGGGCCGCTTCCGCGACGTTGCGGGCCATCAATTGGATGCCGGAGGAGGAATGATTGACGCTGCGGGTGACTTCCTGGGTTCCCTTGGAAATTTCCGTCACGTTGCGGGTCACCTCGGTGATACCCATGGAGGATTCCAACACCCGGCGGGTCACCTCCTCGGTCTCCTGGGCGACGTTGCTGGTGGCCTGGGCCACCTCCCGCAGGGTGTGATTCTGCTCCTCCACGGCGTGCAAAATTTCGGTGTTGGATTGGCTGATCCGCCCGATGATCTGTCCCGCCTGGTCGGTGCGCTCCCGCACCTCGCCGGCGTTGGCCTGAATCTCCTTCACCTTTTGCGCGATCATCTTGGTGGCCTCGGCGGTCTGACGGGCCAACTCCTTGACCTCGTTGGCCACCACCGCGAACCCCTTGCCCGCGTCCCCCGCCCCCGCCGCCTCGATGGAGGCGTTCAAGGCCAGCATGTTGGTTTGATCGGCGATGTTGTTGATCATCTCCACCACCTGGCCGATCTCCTCCGCCGAGGCGGTGAGGCGGGACATCACCTCCTGGTTGCTCTGGGAGTGGCGATGGGCCTGCTGGGATTCGTAATTGGCCGCCTCGCATCGACGCCGCACCTCGTCCAACGAGGCGCTCATCTCCTCCACCGCCGCCGCCACGCTGCCCACGTTGCCGCTGGTCCGCTCCGCCGCCTCGCGGACGTGGTCCATGCTGACGCTGGACTCCTCCGTCGCCGCCGCCACCGCCGTCAAATTGGCGCTGGACTCCTCCGCCGCCGCCGAAATGGTGAACATGTCGCCGCTGGCCCGCTCCGCCGCCTCCGAGACCGCGCTCATGTTGCCGCTGGCCTGTTGCGCCGCCGCGGAAACCGAAGCCATCCCCGAACTCACCTCCCCCGCCGCCCGAGAGGCCTCCTCGGAGCGACGGGTCAGCTCCACCGCTCCGCCGGACATGCTTTGGGAGACCTGATTCAGTTCGGTGGAAAATTGGGTGAGTTGGCGCACGTGCTGGGTCAGGTTTTGCACCATGGCCCGCAGGCTGGCGGTCATCCGCGCCGTGCTGGCCAGGGTCATGCCAATGTCATCCCGGGAGGTGGTTTGGGGAATCGGAGCGGACAAATCCCCGTCCGCCACCCGATCCAACACCTGCCGCATCTGCCGCACCGGCCGCACCGCCAGGCGATGGACCAGCCACCACACCGCCGCCGCCGTCACGATCGTGATCACCAGGGCCAGCAGCGAAATTTGCAGCAGCACGGCGCGCACGCTTTGCTGCACGTGCTTCAAATCCGCCACAATTTCAAAGGCGCCCCGCTGCTCCCCCATCGACCACCCTTCCATCTTGATGCCCAGGGGATCGAATCCCTTGCCTTCGGGGTAGTCCTTTTCCACGCCATGGCACAGCAGGCACTCTTTTTTCATCACCACCGGACGCATGTAACGGAGGGCGTTGTTCTCTGGATCCTCCATCCACAACTCCTGCAACCCCTCCTTGTCCATCTTGTCCAGCATGGTCCGTTCAAGGGGATTGGCCTCCCGCTCGGGGTTGCGCGCCCCGATGCGGGTGACGCGAAATTGAAAATGGGTGTTCTCCCCCTGGCCGTCCTCCTGGGCGACGCTCCACCCCGCCACCACGGGGATGGTTTTGTAGTACCGGGTTTTGCGCGCCGCCTGGATGATCTCCTGCGTGGTTTTGGCCCCACTTTGGCGAATCTCCTGCTGCGCCTCCTTGAGCAGCGCCGGGTCGATCCCCCCCGCCCGTTGCAGGTCAGCCATGTAATCCTTGGCCCGCAACGCCTCCAGGGTCATGGCCCGGGACTCCTCGATGATGGCCTGGAAGGCGTCCCGCTCGATGGCCTGGCGGACAAAGCCGAACAGGATCGTCATGCCGGCGACGATGATGGCGATCAACACCAGGATGATCTTGACGCCAAAATTGAGATCTTTCAGGAGATTCATGGGGGGCAATCCTCGCCAGGGTCTTCCGTGAGTCGATGTTGCGGCGCTCAAACGATCCCCTCGCCGCGAGCGAACAGACCGTATTCCCGCAATTTTTCCATCATAACGTGTTTCATGACCGGTTTGATGAGGTAATCGGTGCAGCCGTCCTTGAAAAAGGAGTCCACCACATCTTTTTCCGCGCTGACGCTGGTCACCATGAACACCACCGTCTCCTTGCGCAGGGGAACTTTCCACGCCCGCTCCAGGGCGCGAAGGCGCTGCAAGGTTTCGTGGCCGTCCATGGTCGGCATCAGGATGTCCATGCAGATGAAGTCGTAGGGTTTCCCTTCCTGGTGGGCGGTTTGGAAGAGTTCCACCGCCTCGGCCCCGCTCACCGCCAAATCGCACTCGCCCACCGGTTTGAGCATCTGCTCCAAAATAAACCGATGGGGGCTTTCGTCATCGACGATCAAGATCCGCATCGCTCATCTCCTCCCCCTGGTCGTTGCCCCCCGCGCCGTCGTTGGCCGTGAGCGCCGCCATCGCCAGGGCGATCTCGCCCCGGGCGGCGGTGATCAGCGGACCATTGACCGCCAACTGTTCCAGTTGATTTTTACGCGCCGCCTGGATCAAACGCCAGCATTCCCGACGCAACCGTTCGGCTCCGGCGTCGCTGGCCGCCTCCTTGAGGCGCAGGGTCGCCCGTTCGATCATCGACAAACTTCTGGCGCGGGCCGCCTCGTCCAGTTCCCGGGTGAGTTCGGGAAGGATTTCGGCCAATTGGCGACGCCGGGTCAGGAGGTCGCCGTCGTCCCCCCGCACCGGCGAAAGCACGGCCTGCTCCCGGCTCAAGCGGCGCTCCAAATCCCCCACGGGAAGGGCGTCCTCCCCCATCAGGGGGGCGAGTTGGTCCAACACCTCCAACAAATCCCGGGATTTGAACGGTTTGGCGAGAAAAGCGTCGGCCCCGGCGTTGAGGGCCAGCTCCCGCTCCGGCGGCAGCACGTGGGCGCTCAACACCACCACCGGCAACTGGGGCGATACCCCCGGAAGACCGCCGGAACGAATGCGGCGCAACAAATCCACCCCGCCCAGCCGTTGTTCCCCGCCGGGAATTTCCAGGTCCAGCAGCAGCAAATCCACCTCGTCCTGCACCAGCCGGGCGATGGCCTCCTTGACCCCCGGGGCACCGGAGGGGATGCGTCCCGACTGGGTGAGCAGATCCATGGCCATCCGCAGGTCGCCGGGGCGATCCTCCACCACCAGAACCCGTCCGCCGCCCGGAGCGTGGGGCGGCTTGGCCCGGCGGCTTGGCCCAGCGGGGGGAGCAACCGCTGGTACCCCCAGGGCTTGCCGCACCGCCGCGCTCAGGGTGCGGCCGCGCAACGGCTTGACCACCACCAGGGAGCCCAGTTGGGCGAAACGTTCCACATCCCCCGCCCGATTGAGGGTGGGCAGCAGCGTCACCGCGCACCCCGGCCAACCGGGGATGCGGGCGAGGGACTCCACCAGGTTCAATCCCGACAGACGGGGCAGGCGGCAGTCCAGCACCGCCAGATCGTAGGGGGATCCCGACGCCACCGATTCCGCCGCCAGCCCCACCGCTTCGTAGCCGTCGGCCACCTCGTCCACCTCGGCCCCCAGGGCCGTCAAAATTTCCCGCGCCGCCAACCGGGCCCGGGGATTGGCGTCGGCCAGCAGGATGCGCTGCCCCTTCAAGTCGTTCCGCACCCAGAAGGAGGGGGCGAAGCGTGCGTGTTCCAGAGGGAAACGCACGGTGAAACCGAATTCGCTTCCCTCTCCGGGGGTGCTGCGGGCCTCGGCCCCGCCCCCCATCAACTCCGCCAGCCGCCGCACGATGGCCAATCCCAGCCCGCTGCCGCCAAAACGCCCGGCCACCAGTTCGTCGGCCTGGGTGAACTCCTCGAAGACCCGTTCCAGCTTGTCGGCGGGAATGCCGGGGCCGGTATCCCGCACCAGGAAGCGCAGGGTCCAGAGCGATTCCGCCGTCTCGCTCCCCGCCTCCGGACGCTCCACCAGGGTCAGGCGCACCGAAATCTCCCCCTGCGTGGTGAACTTGACGGCGTTGGAGAGCAGATTGATCATCATCTGGCGCAGCCGTGGGGCGTCGCCCAAGCAACGGGCGGGGGCGGCGGGTTCGGCGGAACAGACCAGCTCCAACCCTTTGCGGGCGGCGGTCACGGCCATCAATTCGCAGGCCTCCTCCATCGCCTCCCGGGGATCGAAGGGCTCCCGCTCCAACTCCAGGCGGCCCGCCTCGATGCGGGAGAGATCCAACAGGCCGTTGATCAGCCCGAGCAACGACTCCGACGAGCGATGGATGATCTCCAGATATTGCCGCATCTCCTTTTCCGACAGGGGGGCGTTGAGGGCCAGATCGGTCAACCCCAGCACGGCGTTGAGGGGACTGCGGATTTCATGGCTCATCACCGCCAGGAAGCGGCTTTTGGCCTGATTGGCCTCCTCGGATTTTTGTCGCGCCGCCGTCAGTTCCAGCTCCACGGCGTGGCGGCGTTCCACCTCCTGGCGCAACGAGACGACGCTGCGTTCGGTCTCCCGGTGGGCCTCCTCCAGGGCCTGATATTGGCCGTGAAGAATTCCTTCCGCCCGTCGCACGATGATGAACAGGGCGAGGTAGAGCAGACCCAGCACGCCCATCCCCACCGCCAGGAATTGCACCACGGAGACGCGCACGTGGGCCGACAGTTCGGTGACGTCGGTATGCAACTCGAAAATCGCCGCCACCTCTCCTGCGGCGTCGAGGATGGGGACGTCGGTGTCGACGATCTCCCGGTGGGTGGTTTCGCCCCCGGGCGTCGCGTCGTGTACGACATGGATGCGGCTGTCCGGCTCGACCTGCTTGAGGGCGCGCTGAAATCCCGGGTCGTCGTGGGCCTCGGGCTCCAGCATCTCCGGGGAGGTGGCGTGGATCAGCGCGCCTTTGGCGTCGCGGATGCGGATGTCGGTGGGGGGCAGGCCGTGGGTGAGGGAGGCGACCACCTGGGCCAGGGCTTCCTGGCGTTGGGCGGCGGCCTCCGGTGGAGCGGCGGGGTCCAGGGGGGCCAGCAGCGGCGATTGCAACCCCCCCAGGGCATTGGCCAGAGCCCGGGCGAGCAGGATGTTGCGATGTTCCGCGGCGTTCAACAGCTCCCCGTTTTCCCACCGGGAAAAGAGGGCCGCCCCCGCCACGACCGTGAGCAGGAACGCCAAGCCGCTGACCCACGCGAAGTGTCGGCGCAGCCGGAAGAGTGGACGGGAACCCTTCCCCGGGGACGATGGCGATTCCATGTCGTGGGATCAACCTTGGTCGTTGGAACGATGGTTGCCGGAAGTGGCGGACGCTTTTACAATCCCCTGCAACAAAGCAAAAAATCGGCCAGAATGAAGGAATCCTCCCCCAGCGGCCCCTTTCGTTGCGGACTCCCCCATGCCCCTGCCCACGACTCCGGGAAATCCCAAATTTATCGCCCCCTTGCCGGTGTGGGTGAAACGTCTCTTGATCCGTTGGGCGGGGCGGCCCTGGATCAACCCCTGGCTGGTGCGCGCCTTCACCCTGCTCAAACCGCTGACGCCCCCTCACCTGTTGCACCGGATTCCCGTCACCGGAGAGGTCTGGATCCCCCTGCCCGGAGGTCGTCGGGTGGGGGTCTGTTCCGACGGCGAGGACCAAATCGCCGCCATGCTCCATTGGGGGGGGTGGGAAGGGTTCGAGGGGGAGACCTTCCGGGTCTTCGAGGCGCTGCTGCCCCACGTCGGCGTGGTGCTGGACCTCGGGGCCAACACCGGTTGGTACGCCCTGGCGGCGGGGACGGCGGATCCGGCGCGACGGGTCTACGCCTTCGAGCCGGTTCCGGCGATTTTTCAGCGGCTGACCGCCAACATCCGGCTCAACGGCCTGACCAACGTGACGGCGGTGGCGGCGGCGGCGGCGGAGCGGGAGGGGGAAGGGGTGATTTTACTGCCCGACGGCTCCTTTCTCCCCACCTCCGCCACCCTGGAGCCGGACCATCTGCGGGCGATTCATCGCCGGATCCGCGCCGAAACCCCCATCCCCCTGACCACGGTGGACGCCTTTCTCGCCCAGCGGGAGGGCGAGAGCGAGGGGGCGGCGGCGAATGAACTTCCGATGCTGATCAAGATCGACGTGGAGGGGGCCGAACCCCGGGTGTTGCGGGGGGCGCTCCGCACCCTGGATCGGCGCGCCCCGCTCCTCGTCTGCGAGGTGTTGCCCGGGGCGGGGGCGGCCATCGCCGAGGCGCTGGCGGGGCGGGACTATCTTTTTTACCACCTGCGCCCCGAGGGGGCCGTGGAACGGCGGGCGTTGGTCGGGGATCCGGCGATGCACTGGCTCAACTGGCTGCTGGTTCCCCGGCGGCGGCGGGAGGAGACCCGTCGGGCGCTGGCGGCGGCGGGGATTCCCATGGACCCGGCGGCGGAATACAGTTATTCCATTTAAAATCTGCACACAAGGAACTTGGTGGAGCGAGGAACTCATTCCAAAAATAGATCGTCATTCCCGCGAAAGCGGGAATCC
>JADGAP010000108.1 GCA_015231965.1 Magnetococcales bacterium
CCCCCCGCCCCGCCCGAGACCACCGACCCAGGCCGCGTCGGTCCCTGCCAGGGATTGCGGGTCTACCGGGTGGGCGGCGCGGTGCGGGACGCCCTGCTGGGTCTGCCGCCGGGGGAGAACGACTGGGTGGTGACGGGCTCCTCGCCGGAGGAGATGATCCAACGGGGCTTCCAACAGGTGGGAAGCGCCTTTCCCGTCTTTCTCCACCCCGCCACCCACGAAGAGTACGCCCTGGCCCGCCGGGAGCGGAAAATCGCCCCCGGTCACACCGGTTTCGCCGTGGAGGCGAGTCGTCACGTCACCCTGGAAGAAGATCTGTCGCGGCGGGACTTGACCCTCAACGCCATCGCCGAGGCCACCGACGGGCACCTGATCGATCCCTTCGATGGACAGGGGGATGTGGCCCGGCGGGTGCTGCGTCACGTCTCCCCCGCCTTCGCCGAGGATCCCCTGCGGGTGCTGCGGGTCGCCCGGTTTCACGCCCGGTTGGCCCCCCTGGGCTTCACCGTCGCCGAGGAGACCCGGGAACTCATGGCCCGCATCGTCGACTCCGGCGAGTTGGCCGCCCTCACCCCGCAACGGGTGTGGAAAGAGACGGAAAAAGCCCTCGCCGCCCCCCGCCCCTCCCTCTATTTCACCACCCTGCAAGCCTGCGGTGCCCTGCACGCGGTGTTTCCCGAACTGGCGGCCCTCATCGGCCAGGAGCAGCCCCCGGCCTACCATCCGGAGGGAGACGCCTGGACCCACACCCTGTTGGCGGTGGACGCGGCGGCGGGGCTCTCCCCCGATCCGGCGGTGCGGCTGGCGGCGCTGCTCCACGACCTGGGCAAGGGGATCACCCCCAAGGCGCAGCTTCCCCGTCATGTCGGCCACGACGAAAAGGGCGGTCCGCTGGTGGAGGCCTTCTGTCGCCGCTGGCGCCTTCCCAACGCCCATCGCCACCTGGCGCGACTGGCGGCGATTTGGCATTTGCGCTGTCATTGGGTCGAGGAGATGCGCCCCGGATCCATCGTGACCATGCTGGAAGGGACCGACGCCTTTCGCAACGACGGGGCGGTGTTTGAAAAGCTGTTGCCGGTCTTTCAGGCGGACAGCCTGGCCCGGGGGCCGTTGTCCAACGACGCCGCGCCGCAAATCGCCCTGCTGCGTCGCTGCCGGGAAGCCTGCCTCGGGGTGGATTCGGCGGCCCTGCTGGCGGCGGGATGGCGCGGCGAAAAGTTCGGCGAACGGCTCCATCAGGCGCGAGCCCAGGCGGTGCGGCGGGTGATGCGGGGCGGGGCGGCGGGAGAGTTCCCGGAGGAGGGCGCGGAGAAAGAGGGGGGTTAATTCTACTTTGTCAGATTTTCCAGAATCAGTGTTTCCACAACCATGGGATGAATCCCGTGAAAATCTGGTCGCCTCCGGCGACGATTCGCCAGGACTGGCGAATCGGACTCGCGTAGCGAGCCCGAAGGGTAAGGGCCAGGGATGGCCCGAATCACGATTGGGCGCGCTGCGCGAATGGCAAAAAACGCCATTCGCTTCACTTGAAAGCGCGCCAAAAGCAAATGCAAAATCAAAAGCGAAAGTCAAAACCGTAGGGCTCTGCCCCCCGCCTTCGCGGGGGCAGGCTCTACAACCCGCCAGGGCAATGATTGCCCTGGACCCGCAGTCCCTTTATACGAATCCTCGTTCCATTCAGCTTGATCAATTTTGAATCGGAATTGCTATAATAGCTATAGAACTAATTGCCCACTGGGTCGGGTTTGAGCAAAATTTTTTCCAGGAGCAGCAGATCCTCCCACGCCGCCCGTTTTTGCGTGGGGGTGCGCAGATAGTAGGCGGGGTGGAAACTGGCCACCACGGGTATGCCCCGCCAGTCGTACACGCGCCCCCGCGCCTTGCCGATGCTCTCCCCCACCCCCAGCAGGGTCATGGCGGCGAACTTGCCCAGACAAAAGATGGCCCGGGGACGAATCACCGCCAACTGATCGAACAGATAGCCCTGACAGTGGGCGACCTCCTCGGGCAGGGGGTTGCGATTGCCCGGCGGGCGGCACTTGACCACATTGCAGATGTACACCTTGGAACGATCCATCCCCACGGCGGCCAACATGCGGTCCAACAGCTGGCCCGCCGCGCCGACGAAGGGCTCCCCCTTCTTGTCCTCTTCCGCCCCCGGCCCCTCCCCGACGAAAACCACCTCCGCTTCCGCCGAACCGACGCCGTAGACCGTCTGCATCCGGGTCAACGCCAGGGGACAGCGACGACACTCGGCAACCTCCCGCGCCGCCGCCTCCAGACGACGCCGTTTTTCCTCCGGCGGCAAGACCGGAACCCCGATCAACGACTCCAGTTGGACCAGGGGCGCCGCGACGGCGACCGGGGCGGCGGGTGGCCTCGACTTGGGCGAGGCGGCGGAAGAGGGCGCGAGGGCGGGGCGGGAGGGCCGGGCGAAGCGGATGGGTTCCGCCGACGTCGCCTCCCCCCCCCTCGCCGTGGGATAAGAGGGCGAGGCCGGGAGCGGGGAAGCCCCCCATGGGGGTTCCTCCGCCTCCAGAGCCGGGGCCGCCTCTCGAACCAAGGCGACGGGCGGCTTCTCCTCGGATGCGAGGGGCCAGGGGGCGTCGCCGGTCAAAAATTCCAAGCCGCACTCCCGCCAATAGGCCAGGGTGGCGGCGTACCAGGCTTGCAGCGATTCGGCGGGAAGGGTGGGTTCCGGAGTCATGGAGAGTGGTATGGCAGCCCCCTGGCCGGGTGTCAAGAGGTGGATCGGGGATCCTTCACCGAGAAAATTTCACCGTGAATGAACATCGTCCAGACATCCCCTCTCCCTGCCGTGGCGAGGGGAGGGGCAGGGTGAGGGGAGCCTGGGCAGGATGAAGAGGCCCTTGATTCGTTCATGCTCCAGGGTGGCGCGCCGCCCTGCCCGTTTCGCGCCGTCTCTTTTTACCGGCTCATGGATGAGAACGCTTATCAAAAATGTTGATCCCCAACCCCAAGCGCGGCATGATGCATACTGGTTCCCCATGGACTCCGCGATTGCGCGTGGCATCATGGGGACGAAATTCGGATTCCCCCTTGTCAGGACGACGCCTCCGCCCATGAACCTCCGCTCCCTGCTTCCCTGGCTCTTTTGCGGCGCCCTGCTGGCGCCCCTGTTGGCCCCGGAACCCGCCTCGGCCCATGGACCGGGCCGCCCGGTGCGCGCCGAAATTGGGTTGACGGGGGGCGATGACACGGAATTTCCCCGGGTTCGGGAGTCCGCCCCCCGCCCCGTGGGGGAAGAGCAGCCGCTGACGCTGAAACTGCGCAATCTGGAGAACTATCCGGTCACCACCCGGCTCCGTTTCGTCCCCGGCGGAACCGACGCCAATGGCGTCGATTATTGCCTGATCCCGGCGGGGGAGTCGCCCCCGGGGCTCCACGGCTATTTTCCCGCGCCGCAGCAGCAGTCGTGCCGGGAGGTCCATTTCACCCTTCCCCCCGGCGGCTCCACCGAGCAGCAGGCCCGGGTGGTCCGCGCCGCCGACCCGGCGGGACGGCAGATCCGGTGCGTCATCGCCACCTTCACCCCCATTCCGCCGCCGGGGTTGGACCTCCACAAGGAGGGCTTTCATCTCAAGGGGGCGCGTCAGCAGGTGATGTTGCGCCTTCCCCCGCCGCCCCCCGGGGCTGTCGTCCAAGCCTGGAAGGAGCCCTTGAGCGCCGCCTCCACCCTCTGCGACACCGTGCCCAAGGACTCCATCGCCCACGTCTCGGCCCATGACCACTCGGCCCACGCCGCCGCCGGAGCCGCCCCCGCTCCCGGCGGAACCCCCGCGCCGGGAAGCCCCGCCACCGCTCCCGCCCCGGGCGGCGCCGCGCCCATGGATCATTCGGCCCACATGGCCCCAGGCGCGGCCCCCGCCGGGGGCATGGACCACTCGGCCCACGCCGGACACAATATGGGCGGCGCGGGCGGCGCGGCGGGCGCGGGCGGCGACGACCACGTGATGATGCATCCCGGCGTTCCGGCGGCGTGGTTGAGCAGCGCCGCCACCGCCTTTCTCCTGTTCATCGCCTGGGGCATCCTGACTCCGGCCCCGGAGCGTTCCAACCCCTCCGGCATCCCGTCCACCCAACTCCCCCTGGTCGGCGGCTTTTTCCGCTGGCTGACCAAGACCCCCTGGCCCCTGATCCTCATCAAATGGCTCTCCATGGCCATTTTCCTGCTGGTGATCTACGCCGGATTCGCCGGGACGCAAAAGGCCTCGGACAGCTTCGCCACCACCTTCGTGTGGAACATTTGGTGGCCCCTGGTCATCGTCTCGGTGCTGATTTTGGGCACGGGGTGGTGCTCCTTCTGCCCGTGGGACACCCTGGCCACCTTCCTGGTGCGGTTCCGCGTCTGGAGCCGCAAGGAGCCCCATCCCGGGCTCAATCTCAAGGTTCCCAAGGCGTTACGCAACGTCTTTCCCGCCCTCGCCCTTTTTCTCGGCCTGACCTGGCTGGAGCTGGGCCTCAGCGCCACCACCCGCCCCGACATGACCGCCGTCATGGGGCTGGTGATGGTCTTCCTTTCGGTATCGACGCTGCTGATTTACGAGCGCAAGGCCTTCTGCCGCTACTTCTGCCCAGTGGGGCGGACCCTCGGCTTTTACGCCCGCCTCGCCCCGGTGGCGGTGCGGCCCATGGATCAGGCCACCTGCGACGGCTGCAAAACCATGGAGTGCTATCGCGGCTCCGAAACCATCCCCCCCTGCCCCACCCATCTGACCGTGGGGCGGTTCGGACAGAACACCTTCTGCCTCTCCTGCGGGGCCTGTTTCTTCTCCTGCCCGTACAAAAATGTGTCGTGGCAATTCCGCCCCATGGGCTCGGAGGCCCGGCTGCTCTCCCGCCCCGCCTGGGACGGGGCGTGGTTCATGCTCACCCTGCTGGGAACCACCCTCTTCCACGGCTTCTCCATGACCCCCGCCTGGGAGGCCATGCTCACCTGGATCGCCCTGCGCCTCGGCGAAACCGGCGAACTGCCCATCAGCTTCGGCCTGGGCATGCTCTTCTCCGTCGCCCTGCCCATCGTCGGCTACACGGCGGCGGCGTGGCTGACCGGTCGCCTGCTGGGCGGCCCCAACGCCTTCCGCGAGGCCTTTGGACGTCTCACCTTCGCCATTCTCCCCCTGGCCTTCACCTATCACCTGGCCCACAACCTCTCCCACCTGTTCATGGAGTCCACCGACTGGGGACACATTTTCCGCCACCCCCTGGGCGATGTTCCGCCCCCCCCCATGGACATGGCCGCCTTCCACGCCAAGATGGGCCCCGACTCCCTGGCCCAGATGGGCATCTTCTCGCTGCAAATGGGGCTGATGGCCTTGGGCGTCTATCTCTTCGTGCAGATTGTGCGCTACCGGGGATTGGAACTGCGGCAGGAGTCCGGCACCCCCCCCTCGGGTTGGCGCATGGCCCCCATCTATCTCTATGGCTTGATCATGGCCTGCGGCGGACTGTGGCTCATGTCCCTGGACATGGTGATGCGCTTCTGACCCTTCCCCCTTCTCCCTCTCCCTCCCCCCCGTCGCGCCCCGGCGGGGGGGGGGATCCCCCTTGCGCCAATCGATTTCCGGGGTTATGTTGAGGTCATTCTCAAAAACCGACCCGAAGACCGGTTCACGACATCCGCCAACCCTTCCGCCGTAAACCGGGCTTTGGCGTGACCAGCGTGAAGTATGGGTTCATGGAGTTGATCGAGCGATCGGAGAAACCGTCGTGAGGAGCCATCCAAATACCCCTGTGTCAGTCTCCGCACAGACAACATTAGCAACATCCACACGCCGACAAGGTTCCCTTGTGCGGCTGGTCAGCCAAGTTGAGCTAAAGTTGAGGGAGGACAGCGATACCGATCCATTTATCAAGGTTAGGAAGATCATCCTTAAATGGATAGAAAAGAGGTCGGGACGAAAACTTCCAAAGGATGCATGGGATGGCCGTTCCTTCGATCTCGACGAAGTTGGTGCCCAGAGGACGTCCGCAGTCGCCATAGACGAACCACGCTATTGGGCGGCACGTCTTGACGATGCTGATAAAAATGTGCCTCAAAGAATATGGACGACTGAGATTTCAATTTGGGAGCGTCAAGATCGAACCGTGGTACTTGGCGTGCGATTATTGTGCATTACTCACGGTGATGACGTCCCTTTTGAACGCACTGTCCCAAGATTTGTGCGCGATATTGTTGATCAATTTAATGTAGAGCTAGATGGAAGGGATGTCTCGACGAGACCATGGCTAGTCGATAATGATGCAAAGGTTGAAGAGCTTGTCTCTCTATTAGGAAACCCCTCCCGCCTATGCGATGTGTTGGTGTTCTCGCTTCCAGATGGTTCTATCGATCCATCGCAAAGTGTAATCAGATCTGATGATGTTGCAAGAAAAATAGCTGGAGCGGCGCACGTTGTTGTTCTTACCGGGCCAGCCAGCTATATTCTTACAGGCCGCGTTGGTAAGGAACTTTCCGTTTATCGTCAGGCAGTGCGTACCTACCGTCCAGGGTTCAATCTGGATACGGACGAACCCTTTCGGCATCCTATGGCCCTACCACAACGAGTTAATGATTGGCCAGAAGGGGGACAAAAAGGGTTCGAGAACTTTTTGGTGTCCCAATCCCTTATGCGTTCTGTGACATCTCGCGGAGAGGAACGACGCATTCCGCCCTTTGCCGAGGTTCGGAGAATTGCATATAAAATCAATCTGAAACATAGCCGTGAGTCGGGAACTTCAGATACCGAACTCCTTGCGATTTCTTTGGATGAAAATAAACACTTACAGGAAGAATATGAAGCATACGTAACTCTGTCTGAAAGCTCTCTGAAGACGGCAGAAGATGAGCGCGATCAGAACCTCGAAGAAGCGCAACAATTAAGACTCACGAATTTGCATCTTCGTCGTCGCATTGAGGAACTTGAAAAGCAAGTCACGACAAAGTCCGGAACAGTAAAGACAAAAATTCCTGTGCATCTTGAATCATTCAGTGAATGGTGCCAAACAAACCTGGGAGGCGCTGTCGAGATACATAGCAGGGCACTTAAAGGAATCAAAAAATCCGAGTATGAGGACGTCCACTTTATCTACGATGTCTTGCTTTTTATTCGTGACTATTACGTCCCAATGCGACGGGAAGGTGGGCAGGACCGTCGAGACGCTTACAATAAGCAGATGCAGAAACTTGGGCTTGAAGAGGAAAAATCCATCTCAAGAGAACGTATTGGAGAACAGGGTGACACCTATCGTGTTTCTTATGGCGGACGCAAGCGATTGCTTGAAGACCATCTGAAAAAAGGGAACAGTCGTGAACAGCGAAAGTGCTTTCGTATCTACTACTTCTGGGACGATATTAACCAACAGGTAGTCGTTGGTTGGTTGCCATCCCACCTTGACACGAGGGCGACCTGACTGGTTGCGAGAATGCCCCAGGGAACTCCAGGCAAAAATACTCGCAATATCACACTACCGCTGGATTTGACCAACATGGCGGCGCGATCTGTATGACGGACAACGTTCACCAAAGGGGGAACCCATGATCGCCCTTGCCAGGATCACCACCACCGACGGGCAGACCGTGATTCCGCCAGAGGTGCGTTCCGCGCTCAAGGTTCAGGAAGGCGACCTCCTGGCGTGGGAGCTTGCCGAAAATGGCGCGGAGGCGAGGGTGCGCCGGGTTCAACCGTTGGACCATGAGTATTTGCACGCCGTCGAATCCTCAATGAGCGAATGGAACAGTCCGGAAGATGAGGAAGCCTACCGTGACCTTTGAGTCATTCACCGTGGTGCGCGTCCCGTTTCCCTTCACGGATCGGGCCGCGGTCAGAAACCGTCCCGCGCTGGTGCTTTCGGATCAATCGACCTTCAACACGCCTCCGGGACATTCGGTCATGGCCATGATCACCACGACCGGGTGGGGTTCTCAAAATTTATAGGCCTCGGTGGAGAGGTAGCGGTCCCCCCGGTCGGGGAGGATGACCACGATCACCCCGCCCTCTTCCAGTTCCGCCGCCAGACGCAGCGCCGCCGCCACCGCCCCCCCCGCCGACAGTCCGACGAACAGCCCCTCCTCTCGTCCCAGCCGTTTCACCGTCTCCAGGGCGTCGTCGTCGGTGACGTCCATCATCCGGTCCACCCGCTTGGGGTCGAAAATCTTGGGCAGATACTCCTTGGGCCAGCGGCGGATGCCGGGGATCTTGGCCCCTTCCGCCGGTTGCACCCCGACGATCTGGATCGAGGCGTTGCGCTCCTTCAGCGCCCGCGACACCCCCATGATCGTCCCCGTGGTGCCCATGGAGCTGACAAAATGGGTGATCCGTCCCCCGGTCTGCTCCCAGATCTCCGGGCCGGTGGTCCGCACGTGGGCGCGCCAGTTGTCCGGATTGGAAAACTGGTCGAACATGATCCCCTCCCCCGCCGCCACCATCGCCCGCGCCCGATCGATGGCCCCTTCCATGCTGGCCCCCGCCGGGGTGAGTTCGAGATGGGCCCCGTAGGCGGCCATGGTCGCCCGCCGCTCGATGGTCATGCTCTCGGGCATCACCAGGGTGATGGGATAGCCCCGCCGGGCGGCGATCATCGCCATGGCGATGCCGGTGTTGCCGCTGGTGGGCTCGATGATTCGCACCCCCGGGGTCAACTCCCCCCGGGCCTCCGCCCCCATGAACATCCCCAGCGCCGCCCGATCCTTGACCGATCCGCCGGGATTGTTCCCCTCCAGCTTGACCATCAGCTTGACGGGGCGATAGGGAGCGCCCATGCGGGACAACTCCACCAACGGGGTGTTGCCGATGCAGGATTCCAGCGTATTCATGAAAAGGAACCTCACAAGGGGATGGCGGGGATAAGAAGGGGAAATGGGTTCGTATTGTGGCGGAATCGGACGCGACGCGCAAACGGATCCCCCCCGGGGAGCGAATTTCACACCGTTTCTAACGTTCCCACGGCGGAGTTCCCCCGAAATATTCCGCTAAAAAGTGGATGAACACCCGCACCCGCGCCGCCAACTGGCGGTTGGGGGGATAGACGGCGTACAGCCCCGACTCCGGCAGGGGAAAATCCGGCAATACCGGGACCAACCGCCCCAAGCGCAGATCCTCCCCCACCAGAAAGGTGGGAAACAGCCCCACCCCCATCCCCTGGAGGGCGGCGGCCCGCAACACCTCGCCGTTGTTGGCCCGCAATCGCCCCTCGGGGCCAAAAGCGGCGGCGGAAAAGGGACGCCACGCCCCCTCCAGTTGATGAAGCCCGTACAACAGGCGGTGGGGTTCGGGGATCTCCGCCGGAGAGGCGGGAAGGCCGTGTCGGGCGAGGTACTCCGGCGCGGCGCAGGCGGCGACCCGGACGACGGCCAGTTTGCGGGCCATCAACGGCGAATCCGCCAGACGTCCGATGCGCACCGCCACATCGAACCCCTCCTCGATCAGGTCGACGAAGCGGTCGTTCAACACCAAGTCCAGGCGGATGGCGGGATGGCGTCGCAAAAATTCCGCCATCGCCGGGGCCAGGTGGGGAGTGAACGACATGGGGGCGCTGACCCGCAGCCCCCCCCGGGGCTCCTGATTCAACCGCCCCACCTCTGCCTCCGAGGCCGCCACCTCCTCCAAAATGCCCTGACACCGTTCGAGAAATCGCTCCCCCTCGTCGGAGAGACGCCGTTGGCGCGTGGTGCGGTGGAGCAGCCTGGCCCCCAGCCGCTCCTCCAACTCCGCCACCCCCTTGCTCACCGCCCCCTTGGAAAGGCCCAGACGCCGGGCGGCCTCGGAAAAGCTCCCCAGTTCCGCCACCCGGACGAACAGCTCCATCTGTTGCAGTCGATCCATGTCCCCCGCCCCTGGCGTTTCTCCGCGTTATTGAAGAAGATGAGAATTCTGGAAGCTTGAAGCCTTCGCCCCCGTCCACCGGAGCCTGCCGCGCCATGCCCTGTCCCGTCGCGTTGCTCTTCACCTACGGCCTGTCGCTGGCCAAGTGGCGGGAGGCCGGTCTGCTGGAACGGGACGCCCTGCTCTATCGCCTGCTGCGCCAACAAGGCCACGACGTGACCTTCCTCACCTACGGCGCGGCGGCGGACGAGGCGAACATCCTCCCGCCGGAGTGGGGCATCCGGGTGCTGGGGCGTCCCCCGGAAATTCCGGTGAAGGCGTACGGCCCCCGCCTGATGGCGATTCACGGCCCGGCCCTGCGAGAGGTGGGGGTGATCAAATCCCACCAGCTCCCCGGATCGCGATTCGCCGTCCGGCTGGCCCGGGCCTTGGACAAACCCCTGCTCGCCCGCTGCGGCTATCTTCCCTCCCGTTTCGCCCGGGAGCAGGGGCGACCCTGGCGGGAGCGGCTGGCCATCTCCTGGGAGGAGTGGCGGACCTTCGCCGCCGCCGCCGCCGTCTGCGTCCCCAGCGAAGGGGAAGCCGACCACGCCGCCCGGCGTTATCGCCTGCCCCGGGAGCGTTTTCTCGCCTGTCCCAACTGGATCGACAGCCAACGCTTCCGCCCGCTTCCCGAGGAAGAACGCCATCCCCGGCGCCTTCTCTTTGTCGCCCGCTTCGAGGCGCAAAAGCAACCCCTGCTTTTGCTCGAAGCCTTGCGGGGGATTCCCGAGGTGGAACTGTGGATGGTCGGGGGAGGCTCCCTCAAGCCGGAGATGGAGGCCTTCATCGCCCGACACCGGCTCAACGTCCAGCTCTTCGATCGGGTGGAAAACGAAGCCCTGCCGGCGTTGCTCAATACGGGGGCGATCTACGTCCTGCCCACCCGCTACGAGGGGGGGAGTCCCAAAACCCTGCTGGAGGCCATGTCCTGCGGCCTGCCGGTGGTCTCCACCAGCGGCTTCGGGGTGGACGCCGCCTTTGATCACCAAGTCCACGGCCTCAAGGTCCATCCCGACGACGGGGAGGGGCTGCGCCGGGCTCTCCTCACCCTGCTGGACGACCCCGCCCTGGCCCGCCGCCTGGGGGAGAACGGGCGGCAGCGCATCCAGGACCATTTTTCCATCGAGCGGGCTTTGGCGCGGGAGACCACCCTGCTGCAACGGCTGTGCGACGCCCCAAGGGGAGGCTGAACCATGGGCTGGCTGGGTCGACTGGTTTCCGCCGTGGTGGGGCTCCATTCCGCCGCCGCCCGCCAACGCTGGATGATGGCCTTCGGCGAGGCCCTGCCCCCCGACGCCCTGGCCGACGCCCTCCGCCGTCTGCTGGCCGAACGGAGCGCCCAACTCCCCCCCGACGCGGCGTTGCGCCTGATCCTCGCCCTGGACAACACCCTCTACTCCCTGGCGGGACGACACGCCATCCGCCTGGAAGGGGGAACCCACGCCAAGCATCGGCTGACCGCCTATCACGATTTTTTCGTGGCCCGGCTCCGCCCCGGCGAAACGGTGCTGGATGGCGGCTGCGGGCTGGGGGAACTGGCCCTGGACATGGCGGAACGGGGCGAAGCCCTCGTCACCGGGGTGGAGCTCGACGAAGGAAAGGTCCAACGCGCCCGGGAACAACGCTCGCACCCCCGACTGACCCTGCTTCCGGGAGATTTGCGCGGCGATCCCCCCCCCGGCGGCCCGTGGGAGACGGTGGTTCTCTCCAACGTGCTGGAACATCTGACCGAACGTCCGGCGCTGCTGCGCCATTTGCAAAAGACGATGCGTCCCCGCCGCTTTTTGCTGCGGGTTCCTCTCTTTCAACGGGATTGGCGGGTTCCGCTGAAACAGGAGCTGGGTCTGGAGTGGCGGCTGGATCCCACCCACGAAACCGAATACACCCCGGAAAGTTTCGCGAGCGAATTACGTCAGGCGGGGTTGCGCCTCACCCATCGGGAGTTCCGCTGGGGGGAGATCTGGGCCGAGGCGATTCCCGATCCGGCCTTCCGGGAGGGCGGGGCGTGACCCCCCCCCGGGTCAGCGTGGTCATGGGCGCCCGGGACGCCGCCCCCTGGATCCGGGAGGCGGTGGAGAGTCTGCTCACCCAGACCCTGGGGGATTTTGAACTGCTGGCGGTGGATGACGGCTCCACCGACGCCACCTGGGAGATCCTCTCCGACCTCGCCAGGCAGGATCCCCGGGTGATGCCGCGGCGTCACGACGCCCCGTTGGGGTTGGCGGCGGCCCTCAATCGCGGCCTGGCCTCGGCCCGGGGGGAGTACGTCGCCCGCCAGGACGCCGACGATCTCTCCCTGCCCCAACGGTTGGCCGAACAGGTCGCGTTCCTCGACGCCCATCCCGAGGTCGGGCTGCTGGGAGCCCCCTGCCTGCGCATCGACGACGCCGGAACCCCCCTGCCCCCCCCCCCCCCCCCCCCCCCCCCCCCCCCCCCCCCCCCCCCCCCCGCCCCCCCCCCCCCCCCCCCCCCCCCCCCCCC
>JADGAP010000109.1:0-4516 GCA_015231965.1 Magnetococcales bacterium
TCCGCCCTGGACCCGCCAGGGGGATGATCCCCCTGGACCCGCAGTCACATTTCGCCAAATACTTCGTCATGTTCTGGAAAATCTTCGAGGGACGCATGGATTTCACGGGATTGAAGTACAGAACGGCGGGACAACCCGCTCCTGGAGAATCCGTTCCGCCGTCTTCTCCCCCTGACGGATGCAGTCCGCCACCGAAATGCCCTCCCGCCAATTGGCCCGGGTCCACAGCCCGGGAAAAGGCGTCAGCGCCCGGTCGATGGCCTCCAACCGCTCCAAATGCCCCAAACGATATTGGGGAATGGCGGCGGCGTGGCGCGTCACCCGGGTAAATCCCGCCCCCTCCGCAGCCCCGATCAAGGCCCCGGCGTCCCGCTGGGTCTGTTGAATCAACGCCTCGTCGCTCAGTTCCAGGGCGGCGGCGTCCATCGCCCCGCCGATGAAACAGGTGAGCAGCCCCTCCCCCTCCGGGGCGCGTCCGGGAAACAGGGTGGAAGAGAAGAGCCCCCCCAAGGTGCGCACCCCCTCCTTGCGGGGGACGAGAAAACCGAAGCCATCCAGGGGATGGGCCACCGCCTCCTTCCGCCAACCCAGCATCACGGCGGCGATGGGGGCGTAGGCGATACCGCGCAGCTGTTCCGCCGCCTGGGCCGAGAACGGTTCCAGCAGCCGGGCCGCCTCGGGAGCGGGCAGGGCCAGCACCAGCCCCTCCCCCTCGGCGAAACGCTCCTCCCCCGCCCCCCCTTCCCGCCAATACGCCCGCCACCGCCCGGACTCCAACCGCTCCAGCCGATGGGCCGCCGCCCCCAGCTCCACCGAACCCGGCGGCAAGGCCTCGACGATGGCCCGGGGCAAGACCCCCATCCCCTCGTCGAACCCCACCAACCGCCCCCGAGGCATCCCCGCCTGGGTCACTTTGTGCAGGGCGAACGCCCCCCGGATCAACGATCCGTGGTCCCGCTCCAGGTTGTAAATTTTCGGCACGGCGGCGCGAATCGACAAGACCGCCGGATCCCCCGCGTAAACCCCGGAGATGAACGGCTCGATGGCGTAATCGAGAAACTCCTGGCCCAGCCGCCGCCGCACGAATTCGGCGATGCTCTCCTCGTGGTCGGCCCGCCCGATCAGCGGCTCCAGCATCAGCCGCAGCTTGGCCCGCCAGGAGAAGGCCCGGGTGGCCAGGAATCCCGGCGGCGACCCCGGCAGGGCGATCAGCCGCCCCCCCCGCACGATGTAGCGTCGCTGGGCCGCCGGATTGGCCTCCCAGCAGCGGCTCCCCAGCCCCAGCCCCTCCGCCAGCCGCCCCAGGCCGTCTTCCGGCGAACCAGGCTTTTGCAGCGTCGAGTTGGGGCCGTACTCGTAGAGTCGGCCCTCCTCCCGCATCGTGTGGAGGTTCCCCCCGGGGCGGGAGCGGGCTTCCAGCACCCGCACGGCAACGCCCCGCCGGTGGAGAAACCAGGCGGTGGAAAGGCCGGAGACGCCGGCACCAAGAATGAGCAGGGTGTCCATGGCCCCCATCATGGGGAAAATCGCGTCCGGAGGGAAGCCCTTCGCCCGCTTTCCCGAAAAAAACCGTTATCTTTTGGAGAGGATTGTCGCCATTCCGTCGCACTTGACGCCCTTCCGATGAACTTTCCCCGACCGGCCCCGGTAAAATGATTGATCTCCTTTGATTCAATTCGATTATTAGAGATGGTTAATCCATAACCGATCGGTTGCGATTGTCGCGATTGCGTTCCCCATGTTACGCATATTTTTCAATGTCGTGATTGCGGCCCATGGGCGGGAGAGAGATAATCCTTTCCAACAAGACAAGATAACGCAACGAACGCAGGAAAATCCGAGAGAAGCAACTGAAGAATGAAGAGCAAAACCCGAACCGAACCATCGCAATAAACCGGACGGGTCGAAGCTTGAGAGGCAATACTCTGAACAACGAATGCACGATTGGCAAGAAGGATGGTTTCCCAAGCTTGAAACGCCGCTGGCGAATCGTATCACGGGTTGCCCTTGGGGGCGGCACCTCAAGATCGAAGGAAACCAAGGACGACGGGACAGGATGTCCTGACAATCAGCCAGAACAACACCATCATGCTCGACTCACGAAGTAAACGGAAAAGGAACATCCATGAATAAGACCATCGCACTGGGAACCTTGATCGCTTTCGCCCTCACCGGCGTCTCCTTTGCCGCCGAGAATACCGCCGCTCCCGCCGCCCCCGCGGAGAAAAAGGTCGCGGAGAAAAAGGCCGACGCGAAGCAAAACGTCGAAAAGAAGGGCGAAGAGAAAAAGGCCGACGTGAAGCAAAACGTCGAAAAGAAGGGCGAAGAGAAAAAGGCCGACGCCAAGCCCGCCGGCGACAAGAAGGTCGAAGAGAAGAAGTAATCGAGCCGCCCCTTCCGCCCACCCGGAAGCCCGGTCAGCCGACTCCCCGGGGAGCATGATCCCCCCGGGAGCCGGCGAATAACGAAAAGAATAATGTCGCCGCCTCGCCCCTCCCTGTGACGACGGTTGGAACCAAACCACGCGGATTGCAAAACCACTGAGTGAAAGGAACGACCATGAAGAAGACCATCGTGCTGGGGACCGTGATCGCTTTCGCCCTGACCGGCGCCGCCTTCGCCGCCGAGACCAAAGCCCCGGCCCCCGCCGCGACCCCGACCCCCGCCGCCGCTGCTCCGGCGACCCCAGCGCCCGCTGGCAACGCCACCGTGACCAGCGGCGCGACGGAAAAGAAGGCGGAGGTCAAGCCCGCCGACGCCAAGCCCGCCGACGTCAAGCCCGCCGACGCCAAGCCCGCCGACGTCAAGAAGTAATCCCGAGTGACCTGGGGTTTCCTGCCGGGGAGGTTCAACTCCCCGGCCCCCCCGGGGGAAGGTTTGAAATAAGAAGGCATCCCTTGATTCATTAAGAAAGGGTTTGGTCCAAGAACGGCGGCGTCCCTCCTTGCGCGGGCCGCGCCGCGAGGACCGGCGAACACGACTCAAGACTCATCCTCCCCGAACACGAAAGGAACTCGAACCATGAACAAGCTTCTCGCGATGGGCGTCGCTCTCTCCCTGGCGTTGAGCGGAGCGGCCTGGGCCGCCGGCGGGGAATCCCCCGCTCCGATCAAGGATCCGACCTCCGCCTCCTCCCCGGCCAACGCCGCTCAGACGCAAAAACCGGCGTCCCAGTCGAGCGTGAAAAAGATCGCCCCGGGCAAGGCGACCGGTCACAAAAAGCACGCCCGCAAGGCTTCCGGCCACAAGCAGGGGGTCAAGCAGGCGGCGCAGAAGCGGGCCCCGGCGACGCAGGGCGATCAAGCCACCGACGGCAACACCACCAAGCATTAAGTCCGCGTTGGACGAAAGATCACCGGGGGGGGCTCCCTCCCCGGGGGCGGCAAGGGGGCCGAGGGTTGGCTCCCGAAGGCAATCCTCGAAAGGATGGCGGAGAGATGATCCAGCGGCTTTCGGCGGCAACCTTGGGCCTCCTGGCGTTGAGCGGCGCGGGCTGCGCCCCGCCCCCCCCGGTCGAGCATCATCCTATATATGAAAACGTGACGTGGCACCCCTCCCGGGTGGAGCGGGTCGAATATCGCGAACCGGTGGTGTATCACGAAACGCGCATCATCAACATCGCCCCGCCGCCCCGCCCCGTGGTGGACGTGCATCGGACGGTCATCCACCAAGTCCAGGCCCCGCCCCCGCCGCCTTCCCACGTCGTGTTTCAAGGGGGCAACCGGGTGGAGGTCCGCCAGGTGGGTGCCCCTCCTCGCCACGGGGAACATGACAAGGCCCGCCAGGACCGGGAAAAGCGGGAAGAGTCCAGCCGCCATGGGTTCCGCCAGGAGATGGAGCAGCGCGCCGCGTCCCCCGCCGCCCCCCCCCGGGGGTTCCGCCCCCGCGAGGAGCGCCGCCCCGAGCTGATCCGAACCGGTGCGGGCGGTCCGCCGCCCCAAGTCATCGGTGGTGGAGAAATCAATCGGCGTCCGGAGGTTCTCCCCCAAGGGGAGCGTCCATTCCAGGCTCCCGGCCAAGTTCGCCCCGAGGGAGAACGTCGGGAGGTCGGCCCCGGCTCCCCGCGCCCCGGAGGAGCCGGTCGGGAGCGCCGCCACGGCGCTTCCCTGGAGGAGACCCCGGATCAACCCGCCGCCGCCCTCGGGGCGCTCCCCGTCGCCCCCGACGCCAAGCCCCAGGAATCGGTGGTGGTGGCCATGAACGCCCCCGCTCTCCCCGCCACCGCCCCTGAAACAGCGGCGAAGGCCCCAGAGGTTGCGCGGAATCATCCCGAGCCCCTGGGCAAGACTCCCGAAAAGGGAATGGAAAAGATTCCCGAGCCCCTGGGCAAATCCCCGGACTGGGTGAGGGAAAAGGCCCCCGAGCCCCCCCGCAGCCCCCGGAGATCGTGGCGGAAAAGGCCCCAGAGCCCCTCCGCAAGCCCCCGGAGATCGTGGCGGAAAAGGCCCCCGAGCCCATGCGCAAGCCCCCGGAAGCGGCGGTCAAGGCCCCCGAGCCCACGCCAAAACCTCCGGAA
>JADGAP010000109.1:4616-12224 GCA_015231965.1 Magnetococcales bacterium
CAAGCCCCCGGAAGCGGCGGTCAAGGCCCCCGAGCCCACGCCAAAACCTCCGGAAGCCCCAATCAAGCCCCCGGAAGCGGCGGTCAAGGCCCCCGAGCCCACGCCAAAACCTCCGGAAGCCCCAATCAAGCCCCCGGAAGCGGCGGTCAAGGCCCCCGAGCCCACGCCGAAACCTCCGGAAGCCCCAATCAAGGCCCCGGAAGCCGCTCCGAAAGCGCCGGAACCCCAACCCGCCCCTCCGGCTGGCCCCGGCAGCCCTCCAAAATCCTGAACCATCTCCCAACCGTGGAAGGGGGCAAGGAAGCCCCCTTCCCGGCCCGAGAGCGGGAAGCCCCTTCTTCCCGCTCTCGGCTTTTTGCGGGGGCGGCGGAAGGGCTTCGGGTTTTCACTTGCCCTCGCCCGTCGTTCTTTCTACCGTGCCAGCTTAAGGCTTTCCATCCGCCGCTGTTGACGGCCCTTCGCGGAAACTCCCCGGCTCCCCCATGGCGCACCCCACCCTGCTGTTTCTCATCACCGAGGACTACTATTTTTGCTCCCATCGCCTGCCCATCGCCCGGGCCGCCCGGGAGGCGGGATTTCGCGTCGTCGTCGCCGCCCGCGAGCAGCGCCATGGCGAGACCATCCGCCAGGAGGGCTTCGACTTTCATCCCCTGCGGGCGCTGCAACGGGGCTTCGCCTCCCCCGGCGGCGAGGCGGCGGCGCTGCGGGAGTTGATCGGCCTCTATCGCCGGGTCCGGCCCGATCTGGTCCACCACGTGGCCATGAAACCGGTGCTGTACGGCTCCCTGGCCGCCTCCCTGACCGGCGTCCCCCGGGTGGTCAACGCCCTGGCGGGCATGGGATACCTCTTCACCGCCTCCACCCTCAAGGCCCGGCTGCTGCGTCCGCCGGTGCGCCTCGCCTTCCGCCTGCTGCTGGGCCGCCCCGGACGCCGGGTCATCGTGCAAAATCCCGACGACCTCCGCCTCTTCGTGGACAACGTCGGACTCCCCCCGGAGCGGATGGCCCTGATTCGCGGCTCCGGCGTCGACGCCGCCCGCTTCACCCCCTCCCCCGAACCGCCCACGGAAGCCACCCCCGACGGCCCCCGCATCACCGCCCTCTTCGTCGGGCGGATGCTCTGGGACAAGGGGGTGGGGGAGATCGTCGAGGCGGCAAGGCGTCTGCGGGAGCGGCGCGTTCCGGTGCGCCTTCGGCTGGCGGGAACCCCGGACCCCATCAATCCCCAGTCCATCCCCGAGGCGACGCTGCGCCAGTGGCATGACGAGGGGCTGGTGGAGTGGATCGGTCATCACGACGACGTCGCCCCGCTGTGGCGGCAGGCCCATGTCGCCCTGCTCCCGTCCTATCGGGAGGGATTGCCCAAAAGTTTGCTGGAAGCGGCGGCCTGCGGGCGTCCCCTGCTCTCCACCGATACGACGGGGTGTCGGGAGATCGCCCGCCACGACAAGACGGGACTCTTGGTTCCGGTGGGGGATGGCTTGGCCTTGGCCGACGCCCTCGAAAGACTGGCGAAAGATGGGGAACTGCGGCGACGACTGGGGGCCAACGCCCGCCACGCGGTGGAACGGGCGTTCGCCCAGGAGATCGTGGTGAACCAGACCCTGGAACTTTACCGGGAGTTGCTGGGGTAGATGCGGTGGATGGCGACCCAACCCGGGGTGGATGGCTGTTATGGATCGCCTTCTTGCGAGGATGCCTCAGATGGCGACTTTTGATTGGCCGAAGGAGTGGATTTCCATCGACCGGTCACAACCAACCCAACCAACGCCACCATTCCAACAACAACCATCCATGCTGCCTCGGTATGAGCCCCCTTGGTTTGGGCGTCAAAGGCCAAATACAAAACACCTACAATGGCTGTTAGCCCAACCAGTTGCCCAATAGTCCTTGTCATAAAGAATAACCACTGCGAAGTCTTTCGAGAGCGCATCTCAAATTCCACAGCGGAAATTTGCGTATCCAGTGCTTTTTCGCTCATACGCAATATACGATCCGCTGATCCTGGAAGAATTTCCTCCCAGTGTTTAATAAAATATGCAGAAGGAACAGGTCCTTGTACTGAATAGCGAACAGCATGGATGGAATCATCGGATTTTGTAGCCGACTCTACATGACTCTCATAATCACCAGAAGAAGGAATCGGCGAGTCGGTATAATCCTCCGAATCTGGTTCACTGATCATGTTATTTAGTTCGCTGGCCATGATTAAGAAGTTAGGTACTCTTCTGGGGGTAATATATGGATTGCATTTCTCCATATATTACCTGTCAAATCAACCATCTTTGCCTGAATTTCCCGCGTCAACCTGGCCAGCATCAGATGAATCCCTCGCCTCAGCATTTGCTGGTCTACTTTTCTTCATCTCATCGACAACAACTTTGTAAATCGTGGATTTCATCGCCCCGGCGCACATTAACCTGAATTTATCTGCTTCATTTGTCTCAAACTTAGCGGAATTTATCTTCTCGGAGTCTGCCAAAAAGCTATTCCTTCTGACTTCATCTGCGCCTAATTTAGCAATCGCTAGGCTCATCTTCTCGGCGTTTGCCAGAAAACTATACCATTTGGCCTCATCTGCGCCTAATTTAGCAATCGCTAGGTTCATCTTCTCGGCGTTTGCCAAGCTGCGTTTTACAACCTCATCCGTACTTAATTTAGCAAGTGCGGCACTCAAAGCCCCGGCGCTTGCTAAACTGCGCTTTCCGATCTCATCTGCACCCAATTTAGCAATCGCCAGGTTCATCTTCTCGGCATTTGCCAAGCTGCATTTCATAGCCTCATCCGTACTTGATTTAGCACTTGCGGCGCTCAAAGCCCCGGCGCTTGCTAAACTGCGCTTTCCGATCTCATCTGCACCCAATTTAGCAATTGCTGAGTTCATCGCTGCAATGTTTGCTGATTCAAACATAGATAAATTTTGCCTCAACATTTCAGAACTTGAACGCATCAACCCCTCCGCAGTGACCCGTTGATTGGGAAACTGCGGTTCCTTTCCTTCACCCCCCCCGATGGAGGCCAATCCCCGCCAGAACTCCCGCATTAAGCTCATTTCAAGCCTCCTTGAGACTTGGAGCCCCTCCCCTTGCCAGAAGTTCCCTTCCAGCCGCCCACGGGGAATATCCGCCCCCCTACTGCAAATTATCGTTGGGAATGCCGAAGAGGTTATGGAATTTTTTCCCGGTCTGGATGCGCTCCCGCTTGAAATAGGCGTCGGTGGCGTCGCGGCTGGAGGCGGCGGCCAGGATGGCCTTGAGGAAAAAGAGGGCCAACAGCGCCAGGGGGATGCCATTCAACAGGGTGACAAGTTTCATCCAACGAACTCCCGGGTTCAACCAACGGATCAACGGATCAGGGGTTTGGGTCCAAATGGGTCCAAACAGGTTCATCCTATGCGAAACCCGCCGGGGCCGTCCAGGGGGAATGGGACGGCGGACGCGCGGCGGACCGGGTGGGATCACTCCCCGGGAATCTCCTCCGGGGCGGCGGGAAGCAGCACCGTGGCCGTGGTCCCCCGTCCCAACTCCGACTCGAACCCCAACTCCCCCTGATGCCGGATGACGATGGCGTGGGTAATGGCCAACCCCAGGCCGGTCCCCCCCGCATCCAGCTTGGTGGTGAAAAAGGGTTCCAAAATCCGCCCCATGTTTTCCGGCGCGATGCCCACCCCCTCATCCCGCACCACCACCCGCACCCGGCGTCGGCTCTCGTCCCACCCCGCCTCCACCCGCACCCCCCGATCACGGCTGGGCAACGATTGCAGCGCGTTCAGGATCAGATTGATGAACACCTGCTCCAACTGCTGCCGATTGCCCCGCAGCGGCAAGGAGTCCGGCGTCTCCCCCAGCACGAAATGGTCGGTGCGCTTGCGCACCTCGTTGGCCAAAATGGTCAGGGCCGCCTCCAACACCTCCCGGGCCGGGGTCCGCTCATCCATCGCCCCCCGATCCTGGCGGGCCAGATGCTTCAAGTTGGCGATGATCCGCTCGATGCGCCGGGCGTTCTCGCCAATCTCCCCCAACAACTGGGAAAAACGCTCCCGCTCCTGCTCGAAGGAGAGCCCGCCCAGCGCAAAATCGCCATTTTCCCGATGATATTGTTCCAAAATGGGCTGGGCGTCGCGCCACACCCGCCCCATCAGCGAGGCGTTGAAGACAATGGCGTTGTTGGGATTGTTGATCTCGTGGGCCACCCCCGCCGACAACACCCCCAACGAGGCCAGACGGGCGTTGCGCACCGCCTGCTCCTGCAACTGGCGCTTTTCCGTGATGTCGGTGGCGATGACCAGCACCGCCTCCTCGTCCCCCCGACGCAACGGCGCGGTGCGCACCTCCCACCAATTCAAGGATCCGGTGGCGAAGACGAACTGATCCACCTTGCCCTCCTGGGCGGCCCGGGCCAACGCCGTTTGATAGCGGGCGCGATAGCCCGAGGGCATCAACTCCGCCGAATCCCGCCCCGTCGCCTCGTCCACCGGAATTTCCGCCATCCCCCGGTTCATGTAGAGAATTCGCCCATCCCGCGCCGTGGTGGTGATGATGTCCGGCGAATGGTCGAAGACGGTGCGCAACTTCTCCTCCGACACCCGCAACCGCCCCTCCGCCCGACGGCGCTCCTCCACCTCCCGCATCAACTCCCGATTGAGGGCGGTCAACTCCCGGGTGCGGTCCGCCACCCGATGCTCCATCTCCTCGTTGGCCTCCCGCAGCGCCTTCTCCACCTCCTTCAACCGGGTGATGTCCCGCCCCACCCCCTGGAACTCCCGGATCTCCCCCTCCGCGGAAAAAAAGGCCCGGTCGGTCCACTGATGCCAACGAACCTCCCCATGGGGCGTATTGACCTTGTGTTCATAGGTCACCACCGGTTGCGCCGGGGTCATCCGACGCCAAACCCGATGCAACAACTCCTGATCCTCGGCGGGCAACAGGGGGAGAAAACTCCGCCCCAACAGCGTCTCCCGCTGCTCCCCGAAATACCGGGCGTAGGCCCCGTTGACAAAGGTCAGAGTTCCATCGGGGGTGAAGCGGCAGACCAACTCGGTCTGATCCTCCACAATGCCCCGATAACGCCGCTCGCTCTGATCCAGGGCCGATTCCGCCAATTGCCGCTCGGCGATCTCCCGTTGCAGCCGCGCCACCAGCTCCGACAACTCCCGGGTGCGCTCCTCCACCCGCAATTCCAGCTCGTCCCGCGCCCGCAACAGCTCCTTTTCCGCCATGCGCCGGTCGGTGATGTCCAGCACCACGGCGAAACTGCCCAAAAACTCCCCGCGGTCGTCGAACAGGGTCTTGGGCGACACCAGGGCGTAGGTCCATTCACCGTCCGGACGGGCGAATCGAACTTCGTAGCGGTTGTCCAAACCGGGTTGGCTGTTCCGTTTGACCCAGCGGTCGAGAAAGGAATCCCGCTCCTCCTCCACCAAAATTTCGCTGCTGTGGATCAACATCAGCCCCTCGGCGGAGCGACCCGCCATTTGACGGAATCGCTCGTTGAAATAGACCACCCGGCCCTCCTTGTTGAGGACGCACAGGCCGTCGTTCATCCCCTCCACCAACTGGCGATAGCTCTCGGCGCACTCCAGCAGGGCGCGCCCCCCATCCTCGATCTCCTGGGGGCGCCAACGGGCGACCAACGCCACCGCCGCCAACACCGCCGCCCCCGCCGCCAGGGGCGGCAGCCAGCCCGGGGCGTGACCCGCCGAACTGAGCGCTCCCGCCAAAAAACAGCCCCCGCCGGCGATTCCCGCCTGGACCCAATCGCGCCACCGTTTGATCGCCCAGGGCCACAGCCGCAGCCGCAGCCTGCCCAACCCGTTGATCATCCCTCCGCTCCTTCCCCAAACCGCCCGGTCGAAGATTCCCGGCGCGCGCGGCGTTCCCCTCGTGCGTTGCAGTCCGCGTCGGGGTATCATTATAGATTCAATGGCTGGGCAAGACCACGGACCTCCGGGAGCCACCCCCATGGGCGATGACGAGTTGGTAGTGCTGGAACAGAAGCGAATCCAAGCCGTTTTCGCCGGGGCCTTTCACGCCGAAACCATTCTGGAGGTTTTTCTCGAAGATCAGGGCGTCCCCTATTTTTCCTCGCTGATCGATGAGTCGGACCCGGACCCGGCCCCCGAGGAAGAGCCCCCCGGTGAGGAGGCGACCCCCTTGCGCATCACCCCCCTGGAACCCCCCATGGGCAACGCCTTGATCCATCGTTCCCAGCGGGTGCGGCTCCGCTTCGCTCTGGAGGATCATCTGCTGGAGGCGGTGGTTCCCTTCCGACGCATCCTCCCGATGGGCGACCGGCGCGCCCTGGAACTGGGCTTTCCCAGCTTCCTCAAGCGGGTGATCCGCCGCGATCCGCCCCGTCGGCTGTTACCCCGGGAGGAGCGGATGGGCATCACCGTCACCCAGCGCGGAGTGGGAACCGCCCGCGCCCAGTTGCTGGAGATCAACGAACGGGGCCTGAGCTTTCAGTGCCGCTCCATGATGATCCCCTTTCACGAAGACGAACGGGTCAAGATTGAATTCAACCTGGAAGACTCCCCGCAAAAAGAGCTTTTTTTCTTTGGTGAAATCAGCCAGCATTTCCGCTTTCGCATCCCCAGCCGATCCCTCGATCCCCAGGCCCACGTGGCCGAACGCTACGGGGTGCGGTTTTCGGGGTTGACCCATCCGCAGTCGGCCCTGGTGTTGCAACTCAACCGGGGCGTGGACCCGGAATGTCAAAGCCTGGCGGCGAACGAAGCGGAAGAAGGGACTGCGGAGGAGATGACTTCATGAACCGGACGCTTCCCCCCCCGCGTCAACCGCGCCGTCGGCTCCAACTGGCGGTGGGAGCCCTGGCGTTGATCCTGGGGGCCTGCGCCACCCCCTCCCCGCCGGAAAAAAAGGAGAAATTCTGGCGGGCCGAACAGGTGGCCACCACCCAACAGGCCGAGGTGGTGCTGGAAAATTCCAAAACCAACCGACCGGCCCACCTGAAACGAGAGTGGCTGCAACGCATCGTGGTCATCAAAAAACGCATCGAGGAGGCGGCGGGGATTTCCACCCAGTTCCTCTTTTCCGAGGGAGACTTTCCCAACGCCTTCGCCTGGATCGACCAGGAGAACCAAAACATGGTCTCCTTCAATCTGCCCATGCTGGAATTTCTCCAGGGGGACGAACACTCCTTCGCCTTCGTCTATGGTCATGAGGTGGGGCACAACGTCAAGCGTCACACCATCACCCGCAATCAGTTGGGCGCGGGGGTCTTCGTCCTCAAGGAGCTGGCGGGCTTCGGACTCTCCGCCCTGGGCATCCCCCTGGGCGGGCTGATCTCCGATACCGGATTCAACCTCGTCACCCGCAAATTCGACCGCGACCAGGAGCGGGAAGCCGACGACCTGGGGGTGGAATACATGGTCAAGGCCGGGTTCGATCCCACGGGGGCGGTGCGCTTCCAGGAAAAACTCACCACCAGCACGGGGAGCGGTTGGCTCAACTTTCTCTCCACCCATCCCAGCGGCGAGGAACGCATCGCCCGCCTGAAATTCCTGGCCGCCCAATACCAGGCCGGTGCCCCCCGCCCCCCCCGAAGCCCCCCCCCCCCCCCCCCCCCCCCCCCCCCCCGCCCGCCCGG
>JADGAP010000010.1 GCA_015231965.1 Magnetococcales bacterium
CCGATCGGCTTTCCTGGATTCCCGCTTTCGCGGGAATGACGAGCGTCCATTCTTTGAACTGGCAATGCGCAAAACTGATTTTGAATTACTATATCGTCACTCGTCAAACGCACCCATCAAGTTCGATGGTGGATTTTTGACTTTTTGCAGGGGACTCATGAACAAGACGGGATCATAGAGGCCGGGGTCAGTCCATCAGCGCCACCGACTTGACTTGAGCCCACACCGCTTTTCCTGGAACCAGTTCCAAGGCGGCGGCGGATCGTTTGGTCAGTCGCGCCACCAGGGGGGAGTCTCCGATGCGCAAACGAACCAGGGCCAGGCCCGGATGGGCGTCCTCGGCGATCTCCATCACCCACCCCGGCAGGGCGTTGAGGATGCTGGTTCCGGTTTGATGCTCCAGGGACAAGCTGACGTCCCGGGCCAGAATGCGCACCCGCACCGAACGTCCCACGGGCAGGCCGTGGTCCCGAATCCAGAGCGCGCCGCCGGCAAAATCCGCCCGCGCCAGATGCCAGGATTCGTCCCGCTCCCCCACCACGGCGTTGAGCACCACGCCCGCCTCTTCCCCGCGTTGCATGGGCAGGTCGATGCGGGCCAGGGTTTCGCTCAAGGGTCCATCGGCCAAGACCCGGCCCGCCTCCATCACCACCAAATGATCCGCCAGTCGCGCCACCTCGTCCAGGGCGTGGCTGACGTAGAGTACGGGAATCTCCAACTCGGTGTGCAGTCGTTCCAAATAGGGGAGAACCTCCCGTTTGCGGGCCGCGTCCAGGGCCGCCAGGGGTTCGTCCATGAGCAAAACGTCGGGGCTCACCGCCAGCGCCCGGGCGATGGCCGCCCGCTGCCGCTCTCCGCCGGAGAGGGTTTCCGGGCGACGCTCCAACAGGGGCTCCATGCCCAGCAGGGCGATGGCCTGTTCCAGCGACACCCGACGCCGCTCCGCCGCGACCCGGTTCAGGCCGTAGGTCAGGTTGCGGTGGACGGAAAGATGGGGGAAAAGACTCGCCTCCTGAAAAACGTATCCGATAGGCCGCCGATGGGTGGGGAGAAACACCCCCCGGGCGTCGTCCTGCCAAACCTCCCCGTGGACCGTGAGAAGCCCCCCGGGTGGCCGTTCCAGCCCGGCGAGGGACCGCAACAGGGTGGTTTTCCCCGATCCGGAAGGGCCGAACAGGGCGATGACCCCGCGCCCGGGAAGGTCCAGATCCACGTCCAGGGAAAATCCGGGGCGAGCCCGTTGAAAACGTGCGTGGAGGCCGCCCCGAGAGGGGGCGCTCATCGCCGCCGACCGCTGGGGTTGAGGGTGTAAAGGAGAAGCAGCGCGACAAAGGAAAAGATCACCATCCCCGCCGCCAGTCCGTGGGCCTGGGCGTATTCCATGGCCTCCACCCGATCATAGATTTGCACCGAAGCCACCCGGGTTTGACCCGGAATGTTGCCGCCGATCATCAACACCACGCCGAACTCGCCCACGGTGTGGGCGAATCCCAGGACGGAGGCGGTGAGGAGTCCCGGCTTGGCCAGGGGCAGCGCCACGGTGAAAAAGGCGTCCAGCGGCGAGGCCCGCAAGGTCGCCGCAACCTCCAGGGGACGCTCTCCGATGGCCTCGAAGGCGTTTTGCAGTGGTTGCACCACGAAAGGCAGGGAGTAGATCACCGAGGCGATCACCAGCCCGCCGAAAGTGAAGGGGAGCAACCCCAGGCCAAGGGATTGGGTGAAACGTCCCACGGGGCCTTCCGGCCCCAGCAGCAGCAGCAGATAAAAGCCCAACACCGTCGGCGGCAACACGATGGGCAAAGCGACCAGCGCCCCCACCGGACCTTTCCACGCCGATCGGGTGCGGGCCAACCACCATCCGATGGGCGCGCCGATCAAAAGCAAAATCAATGTCGTCACCGTCGCCAGGCGGAGCGTCAGCCAGACTGCGGCGAGATCGGAAGCCTCCGGCATCTCCCCCTCCCCTGTGGAAAAACTATTCCAGGTCGTACCCGTGGGAGCGGATCACCCCTCGCGCCACGTCGCTCCGGAGAAACCGCAGTAACGCCTCGACGGCGGGATTGTCCCGCCCCCGGGTCAGCGCCGCCGCCTCCTGACGGATCGGGCGGTGCAGTTGGGCGGGGACGATCCAGCCCGAGCCGCTCCGGATTCTCCCCTCCTCCCCCACCTGGGACAGGGCGACGAATCCCAACTCGGCGGCCCCGCTGTGAACGAATTGATAGGTCTGGGCGATGTTCTCGCCCCACACCAACTTGGATTGCAGGGTGGACCGCAGTCCCAACCGGGTCAAAACCTGCTCGGCGGCGGCCCCGTAGGGCGCCAACTTGGGCGAGGCGACGGCCAGATGCTCGAATCTCCCCCCGCGCAGCACCTCCCCCCGGTCGTCGACCCACCCCGGCTTGGCCGACCACAACACCAGCCTGCCCGTGGCGTAGACAAAACGACTCCCGGCAACCGCCAACCCCTCCCGTTCCAACCGGGCCGGGGTTTCGTCGTCGGCGGCGAGGAGAACCTCGAACGGCGCGCCGTTTCGGATCTGGGCGTAAAATTTTCCCGTGGCCCCCAACGAAAACGCCGCCCGATGGCCCGTGGCCGTTTCAAAATCCGCGGCCAGGCGCTTCATCGGCGCGGCGAAGTTGGAGGCTGCCGCCACCCGAACCTCGCCAGCCCAGACAGGCCCAAGGAGCATCAGTAGAAACAGTCCGGACAAGAGCGGGAGGTGCCGGCGCGGCGCGGCGCGACCTCCTGGAAGGGAACCAAGGTCGGGCGGGCAGGCCCGCGGCGGGGGACGGAGAGGTTCCAACCAACATGCCATTACGCCAGACTCCCTTGGTCGAACAACCCGGTGCGGCGTTTTTCAAGACATTCCGCGTCGTTTCCCCGTCCGCCGGTGACGCGGAGACGGCTGCGCCCGCCCCCCTTGTCGGGCTGAAGTTGGATGCGGGTGTCGATGCGGTGGGTCATCTCCTGGATGTGGGAGATCACCCCCACCTTGCGCCCGCTGCCCTGCAGATTGTCCAGGGCGTCGAGGGCCATTTGCAGGGATTCGCCGTCCAGGCTGCCGAACCCCTCGTCGATGAACAGGGACTCCACCCGCACCCGGTTGGCGGAAAGGGAGGCCAAGCCCAACGCCAGGGCCAGGGAGACCAGGAAGGACTCCCCGCCGGAGAGGGAGTGGACGGTGCGCTCTTCGTCGCCCATGAATTGATCGATCACCATCAGGGAGAGGGTTTCGGGGATGCGACGCAGTTCGTAGCGGCGACTCAGGGCCTTCAAGTGGTGATTGGCCAGGGAGAGCAGCAGATCCAGGGTGAACTGCTGGGCGAAATTGCGAAATTTCGCCCCGTCCGCCGAACCGATCAACTCGTTCAACTGGTTCCAGGGACGACAAACCGCCTCCTGTTCCTCCACCCGACGAACCCCTTCCGCCAACCGCTCCCGATCGGCGGCGTCCCGCGCCAGTTGCTCCAGCAACCGCCCTTGCACTTCCAACAGTTCGATCTTCCGTTGCCCCAGCGACGCCTCCTCCGCTTCGTCCAACGGCTCCCCGGCGGGAGGAGTTTGCCGATGCGCCTCCCACCGCTCCCGCCGCTCCTGGAGCCGGGTTTGGGCCTGGAGAAGTTCGTCGTCCAGAGCGCGGAAAAATTCCTCCTCCCCGGCTTGCCAAGCGGCGGAATGGCCCAATAGAGCCCCCAGGGACTCCCCGGACAGGGGCTCGCCGGAGTCGTCCCGAAGGGGGGACGAGAGCCGCCACTCGGCGACGGCGCGGGCGGCGGATTCAACCTCCGCCTCCCTCTCCCCCTCCTCCCGCCGCGCCTGCTCCAGGGACTCGCCCAACCGGGCCTGGGCCTGGGCCGCCGCCTCCCGCGCCTCCCGACGCCCCTCCGACGCCTCCCGGGCGGCGCGAATCGCCTCGTTCAACGCGGTTTCCACGTCGTCGGCGGATCGGCCTTGCAGCACCGCCCCCCGCCGCGCCCGCAAGGCCGCCGCCTCGTCATCGATCCGGGCGAAGCGTTGTGCCGCCTCCTCCCGACGATTCCCCGCGTCGGTCAGGGCCGCATCCAAGCCCCGAATCTCCCCATCCATGGCCTGGCTTTGCTGTTCCAACGCCGCCAAAGCCCGCTGATGGGCCTGCCAAGCCTCGACCTCCCGAGCCCGAGCCGCGACGAACCCTTCCCCATCCTCCCGCCACGCCTCTCGCCACCCTTCCCGCCACCCCCCCTCGACAAAGGCGGGGTCCAACTCTTTCAAGAGCGACTCCAAACCGCCCATCGCTTCCTCCCATTGCCGGTCCAAGCTCTCCCCTTGCCAGACCGCCTGATCCCGGGCGAAGGCGGCGTCGGAAACCCCCTGCTGAAGCTCCCCGTCCTGGCGGCGCAGCGTTTCCAGCCTTTTCCGAGCCTCCTCCCACTGGCGATGGGCCTCCCGCACCGCCGCCTCCCGTTGGGCGATCTCCTTCAGGCGACCCATCTCTTCTTCCAAGCGCAAGCGGATGAACGCCCCCCGCTCCCCCTCTTCCACCCCTTGAACGAACGGGGTCTTGGGATGATCGACCCAGGCCGCCTCCAGGGGGGCGCGTTGTCGCGTCAATCGCGACCACCGAGACTCCAGTTCCGCCAACGTCCGCCGGGCGTCGGTCAGGGCCTTGCCGTGGGCGGACTCCTCCCGGTTGTGTTGATCCCACCGCTCCCCCAACCGCCGGACCTCCTCTTCCACAATCGTCAACTGGGCCGGTTGGGGGGTCGAACCGGCGGCGTAGGGATGATCTTTCGCGCCGCAGACCGGGCACGGCTCCCCCGGCTCCAAACCGTGGCGCATCGACTCGACGTTTTGCGAAAAGGTCTGCTGGAGCAAATCCCGCATCCGTTGCGCCTGCTGACGTTCTCCCGCCAGCCTGGGCTTCTCCCCCGCCAGACGGGCCAACGCCGCCTCGCTCTCCTGCCGCATCGCCGTTTGCGCCTGAAGACGCCCCTCGGCCTCGGCGGCCTCGGCGGCCAGCCTCTCCCGCTTCTCCTCAATTTCCAGCAAGGCGCGCCACTGCTCCCGGGCCGCTTCCGTCGCCTGCCGTTCCTCGGCCAGGGACTCCCCCGAGTGGCGACTTTTTTCCTCCTCCCGCTGCTGGAACGCCTCCTCGGCCTCGCGCAAGGGGGAGAGCAGCGCCCCGCGTTGGGCGGTGGTCTCTCCGATCACCCCCTCCCAACGTTGCGCCTCCCGCCGCCGCCCGAGGCGCTCCTCGTGCAGCGCCGTCGCCCGCCGCTGGGCCTCGCCAGCCTGACGCAGCAACACCTCCCAGCGGGACCACGACTCGACCAGCCGCTCCAGGGGGGCGTTTTGCTCCCGCCAGTCCCGCTCCCGGGCCAGCCCGAGCCCCACCTTGTCCCGTTCCGCCCGCTGCTGGCGCAGCGACTCGCCGCACCGCCCCTCGGCCTCCCGGGCGCGGTGCAAGTCCTGGTGCTTCTCCTCGAGTTGCGGGGCGAGAGCCGCCAGCTCCGCATCCAGGCGTCGCGCCTCCCGGAGGGGTTCGTCCTGCCCCCGACGCGCCTGTTCCGCCTCGGCGAGGCGCTGTTGGGCGAGGGAGGCGGCGGATTCGGCCTCGCGCAGCTCCTGCTCCCCCCGAGCCCGCTCCCCCTCGGCCCGCTCCCGCCGCTGCCGGGCCGCCGTCCACTCCCGTTCCGCCCGATGTTGCCCCTCCACCAACGGGCGAGCCGGTTGCGCCGACGCCACCCGCAGGGCCATCTCCCGCCGCTCGGCGGTCTCCTCCCGACGACGCAAGAGTGACGCCAGAAGCTCCTCCGCCTCCCCTTCCCCCTGACGCAGCCGCTCCCCCTCCTCCCGCCAGCGCATCCACCCCTCCAGCCGCTCCAGGGCTTGGCCCACCGCCGCCTTCTCCTCCTCCAGACGAAGCCGATCCTCCCCGCTCAAGGGGTTGTAGCCCTGGAGTTGTTTCTTCCCTTGTTCCAGGAGGGCGTTTTCCTGTTTTTGGCGAGCATAAGCGCGGATGGAAAGCTGGGAGAAGAGGGTCATACCGGTCATGGATTGCAGCAACACCGCCCTTTCCGTCTCGTTGGCCTTCAAAAAAGCCCCGAATTCGTTCTGCGCCAGCAGCGCCGAACGGGTGAACTGCTCAAAATTCAATCCGGTTTTGACCTCGATGGCGGCGTTGACCTCCCCCGATTTGGTGAACAGGATTTGGTGATCCGCCCACCGTTCCAGGGAGCGTTGAACGCCCTGCAACGCCCCCCTGGCGCGGTTCCTGGCCCGGCGCACCGCCCATCGCGCCCGGTAGGCGACGTGGTCGACGCCCACGAAGTCCACTTCGGCGAACCCCTCCCCCGCCCCCCGGCGCAACAGATGGCGGGAATCCTGGGGGCTGATTTTTTCCCCGGAGGCGTCCTGAAAAATTTTTCCTCTATCCGCCTTGAGCAGGCGGGGGGTTTGGTCGTAGAGGGCGAGACATAGGGCGTCCAGCAGGGTGCTTTTGCCCGATCCGGTGGGACCGGTGATGGCAAACAGCCCCGCCGAGGCCAGGGGCTCCCGCTGAAAATCCACCTCGAACGCCCCCTCCAGCGACGCGAGGTTTTGACCGCGAATCGCCAGGATCCTCATGGCGCGTCCGCCTCCTCGGGCTGTTGGAGCAGTTCGTCGAAGGCGGCCCGCAGCTCCGGCGACGGGTCGCCCTCGGGGTAGTCCCGATGATAGCGACGCAGAAAGAGATCCAGGGGTTGCAGCCGACTCAGCGCCTCCAGGGAGTCGGGCAGGTCCGTCTCCCCGCCGCCGATACGAGCGCGCTGGGCGTGGATTTGCACCAAACGCACCGGCTTGTCGGCCAGCGCCGCCTCGATCTCCGCCCGCAAGCCCGGCTGGGGCTGGTCCAACAACACCCGCACCTCCAGATAAGGGCGATGTTGCTCTTCCACGACCTCGGGAAGCCGAAGGGCGCGCAAGAGCGCCAACACCTGGGGCAGGGATTGGGGTTGATCCTTGGGCAGCCGCAACAGGGGAACGGCGTGGGGGATGGGGATCGATTCGAGGGCGCGGACCCCGCTGGCGTCCAGATCCAGCCGAACCACCCGATGGTCGTAGTCCCGCTCGGCGAAGGAGAGGGGGATGGGGCTGCCGGCGTAGACCATCCGCCCCTCGCCGCCGATGCGTTGGGGTTTGTGCAAGTGGCCCAGGGCGACATAGGCGAGGCGCGGATCGAAAATGGCGGCGGGCAGGGCTTCCAAGCCCCCCAGCACGATGCGCCGCTCCGACCATTCGGAAAGTTCGCCGCCGCTGATGTGACCATGCCCCAGGGCGATGACCGGAGCGACCTCCCGCCCCGTCGTCGGAACTGCCGCCAGGGCCTGGGCGTAAATCTCCCGCACCCCGGCGGCGGGATCGGCGAATGTCTCCCCCGGCGGCAGGTCCGAGGGACGCAAAAAGGGGAGGGCCAGACACCACGCCCCCACCTCCCCCCGGCGGTTTTTCAAGGGGAGGGCCAACCGCCCCGGTTCCGCCTCCCCCGCCGCGTTGCGGGGAATCATCCCCACCAGATGGACCCCCAGGGGCTCCATCAACGGTCGCCAGGATTCCAACCGCCCCGGCGAGTCGTGATTACCCGCCGTGAGAACCATTTGCAACGCGGGAAGCCGCTCCTTGGCCTGGGCCAGGAATTGGAACAGCAGCCCTTCCGCCTGGTGAGAGGGGTTGGCCTTATCGAACACGTCTCCGGCCACCAGCAGGGCGTCCGCCTCGTCGGACTCCAAGCGATCCAGCAACCCGGCGAAAAACCGCTGATGTTCGTGGCTCCGGTCGAAGCCGTTCAGGGCGTGGCCCAAATGCCAATCGGCGGTGTGAAAAAGGCGCATGGGGAGGGCATCTTCCCAAGAGAAAGCGTGGGGTCCGGCGAGAGATTCACCATACCCCCAATCGGGAAAGTCGCGCCAGACGTTGCCGTCAGGGTAAGAGACCGGCGATCGAGCGCAACGCAGTCCTGGCGTGATCCTGGTGCGCTCGCCGCGGAAATTCATGAATTAAGACGGGATCATGGCGTGCCGATCTGCAACTATTCAGCACCTCCCCATTTTTTGGAGAGAAATCCAGAATGAGGTGAAAATCTGGTCGCCTGCGGCGACAATTGGGCGCGCTACGCGAATGCTGAAAAGCGCATTCGCTTCTCTTGAAAGCGCGCCAAAAAAACAAAAAAAAATGCAAAATCAAAAGATAAAGTCAAAACCCCAGGGCTCCGCCCTGAACCCGCCAGGGGGATGATCCCCCTGGACCCGCAGTCGCAAAAGCGGGGGTGCTGAATAGTTACCGAAAAACAAGTCAGGCGAGGGGCTCTCCAGGCGGGGAGCCCCTCGCGGCGTTCACGAGGCCCGACGATGGGGAGAGGCTGGCGCGGGTGCCAGGGCGGGCGGCGTCGGGGCGTCGGGCGTTGGGGCGAGGTAGAGGGCGTCGAGGGCGCGGAAAAGGTCGTTGCGGGCCTGGGTGTACTGCTCCATCCACGCCTCGGCCTGGGGGATGTCGGAATGTTTCGCCCCCTCGACGGGAACGGGACGCCCCTCGGCGTCGAGGCGGAGTTCCCCGTTGCGCAGCCCCACCACTTCCCGTCCCAGTTGGCTCAATCGGGCGACGAGACCCTCCACCTCGGCAAGGAGGGGGGAGGGATCCTGGGACCGTCCCCCCTCTCCCCGCAACCACCGGGGAGTGATTTCGCCCTGGGCTTCGTCCATGGCCCGGGAAAGGCGGCCCCGAATCACCTGCTCCAGGTGATCCATGCGGCTCAACAGATCCGCCTTGGCCGATTGCACGTCGAAGGGCGGGCGTCCGACGCGGAATTCATGCTGGGCTTGGCTGAGGCTGAGGGAGACCCCGGAGAGGACATCCACCATGCGGCCCACGTGGCGCACCATGCCCTGGAGAAAGTGAAGAATATCCTGGGCGGAGAGGGTGTAGGATTGCACCTCGGCGGCGGCGCGGAACAACTCGCCGGCCTCCTGGCTCATGCGGCCCACGCGCTTGCGGGTGTCGGCGGCCTGACGGGCCACGTCGCTGGCGGCCTCCGCCCCCTGGGAGACGTTGCGCGTCACCTCGGAAACCCCGGTGGCGATCTGCTGCACGTTGCGGTTGACCTCCTGGATGCCCAGGGTCGCCTCGTGGACCCGTTGCACCACCTCCACCATTTCGTCGGCCACCTCGGCCACGCTATGAGAGACGTTGTCCAGGGCCTCGGTCTGTTCGCTCACGGCGTGGAGGATCTCCTCGTTGGAGTGGGCCAGTTCGCCGATGATCTCCAACACCTTGCCGGTGGAGTCGCCGGCGGCGCGGATGTCGTTTTGAATCACCTCCACCTGTTCGGTGATGGAGCGGGTGGCCTCCCGGGTTTTGTTGGCCAACTCCTTGACCTCGTTGGCCACCACGGCGAAGCCCAAGCCCGCCTCCCCCGCCCCCGCCGCCTCGATGGCGGCGTTGAGGGCCAGCAGGTTGGTGCGCTCGGCGATGGCCCGGATGGCGCTGACCACTTGATTGATCTCCTTGGCGGAGCGGCGCAGCTTTTCCATCACCTCGACGCTGGGCCGGGCGTCGACCATGGCCTGGGCCCCTTTTTGGCTGGCGTTTTGGCACAGTCGGCGCACGTCGGTGATGTGGCGGTTCATCTCGTCCACCGCCTGGGCCACCGAGGTGACGTTCTCGCCGGTGCGGCGGGCGGAGGCCCCCACCTCCTCCAGATTGGTGCTGGCCTGTTCGGAGGCGGAGGCGACGGCGTGGATGTTGTCGTTGGCGCTTTCGGCGGCCTGGGCGATGGCGTGCAGGCGATGGGTCAGGTCGTCGGTGACCCGGTGGGTCATTTCGGCGTTGCCCTCCACCTGGACCAGATCGTCCCGCAGCGCGACCACCTTGCGGTCCATGTGATCGTGTTCCCGCAGCACGTCGGCCATTTTGTGGAACATGGCGGTGGTGTCGCCGTCCAGGCCGTTTTTGGCGGAGCGCAGTTGGTCGGCCACGGCGACGATGGTTTCGGCCTGGAGTTGGACATTGCGCACCGTGCCGCCCAAACTGTGGACCATGGCCCCCATGGCCTGGGCGATGCCGCTCTCTCCCGGAATCGCCACGGTCAAATCCCCCGCCGCCGCCTGACCGGCGCATCCGGCCAGCAGCGACGGCTCCCCCCCCACCTGCCGCCACACCGTGCGGATGATGCGCAGGTTGAACACCGCCAGAATCAGAATCGCCCCCAATCCCAAGCCCATGGAGCGCATCAGCATGTCCCGGGCTTCCGCCGCGATGGACGTCCGGGCGGCGGCGTCCTCCTCCTCGGCCCCCTTGACCGTTTCGGCCAACAACCCCTCCACCTCGTGGGCGGCGACCCGCATGATTTCGGTCTGCTTGGCCAACTCCGCCTCGTTGGCCACCATCGCCTGAAAGTCCTTTTGATAGCTCTTGAGCAGGGTTTGCAATTCGTCGCGCACGCTGGCCGGGGTCTGGTCGGCCTGGGCGATGCTCTCCAGCATGGCTTTCACCACCTTGCCGTGGCGTTTGACGTATTTTTCCTCGCCGTTGAGCAGATAGTCCTTCTCATGCTTGCGGGCGATGAGCAGATTTTCCTTGATGTTGGGGATGTGGTAGGACTTGAGCAGCGCCTCGACGGCGACGGCGGCCTGGACGGTGGCGGCGCTCTTGCCCGCGGCCGCCTCGGCACCCCCCTCCCGGCGGACCTGAACCAGGGCGGCGAAGGCTTTTTCGTAGCGGGTCAACAGTTCGGCCAGCTTGTCTTTGTCGAAGTGGGTCAGGGTGGAGGCGGCCACCGCCTCCTGGAAGGAGGCCGCCGCCTGTTTCCATTTTTCCTGTCCGGCCCCATCGCCGGTCAGGAGAAATTCCCGTTCCGCCAGCCGCACCGCCCCCAGGTGGATGAGGGGTTCGGCGGTGTCGAAGGTGAGCAGGATGTTGACCACGTTTTGCGACACCGTGTCGAAGGAGCCCCGCAACCCCGAATCCTCGTTGAGCCCCTTGGTTTTCCACGCCGCCGTCAGCCCGGCGAAGGCGGTCCGGTACTCCTCAAAGCGGGCCAGGACGTTCTTGCTCCGGGCGATGTCCTCGGCGTGGCCGTACTGTTCGTCGATGCTGGAGAGAAATTGAATTTTTTCCGTCGCCTCGGCGATCAGGGCGTGGACGCTCTCGGCGTATTTCTCCTCGTGGCGCAGCAGAAAATCTTTTTCCGCCCGGCGGATTTGCAACATCTTTTCCGCCGTCAGGCGGGTGATGTCGCGCATCTCCAGGGGGCCAGTCAGCAGCTTTTGATACCCCTCGGAGGTTTGCCGCGAGGCGTGCCAACCCAGTCCCAGCAGCGCCGCCATGAACAGCGCCACCAGGATGGTGTTGACCACCAATCGACCGCGCAGACCCAACGGGGCGCGAAGTTGCCTCATGATGCCAATCTCCCTCGGGAAGAGATGCCGCGGCGGATGGTTTCGCCAAGGGCCATTTTCTTGCGAAATTCAGGCCATGATCCGATGCCATGGTTTCAGGGCCTTGGCGGCAGGGCGGGGACGGGGGGGCGGAGGACAAAAAAAGGCGGTCGGGAGAGATTCCCCGACCGCCGACCTCACGTCCCTTCGGGTGAAGAGAGAGGGGAAGGTCACTCGATGACGATGGTGGCTTCCATGCCCTTCTTGCGGTGGTCCTCGATGGAGCAATAAGGGGTGTAGGTTCCCTTGGTCACGGCGACGAAAAAGAGGGTCAGCTCGCCCTTGGGCTTGAGTTCAAAGGCCTTGAAATAGGGGGCCTTGATCTCAGCCAGACCCACCTCCACCTTGCGGGTGGCGATGGCCTTGAAAAATTCCGGGGCGGTGAAGTAGTGCTTCTCCTCGCCTTCGTCCTTGAGCACCAGCTTGTAGGGCTGACCGGCCTTGAGAGTCACTTTGTTGGGGCTGTAGGAGTGTTCGTCCAGCTTCAAGGTCACCACTTCCGCCTTGGCCCAGTCGGCGGCCTTGACGATTTCGTCGGCGTTGGTGACGTAGTCGTCGGCGGCGTGAACGGCGGGAGTCGCGGCGGTCAGCAGCAGGGCGGCGGCGGCCATCAGGATTCGGGACATGGGTTCTTTCTCCTCTTTCATGTGCGTGGGCGTGGGTGCGTTGGGAACTCGAGCGCCGTCTCCCCCGGGGAGGGCGCGGTTCAGCGGCAAAAATAGTTGATGATCTCCCCCGTCTTTTCCACCACCACGAAGGCGTTCATGCAGTCGTTGCCGAAGGTCTCCGGAGGATAGACGAAGGCCTCGGAGGGCGGGCCGCCCAGCAGGGTGGCGTTCATCGTCTGAAGGGGGGGGCCATGGCGTTTCACCAATTCGTCCACGTGCTTGCCCACCATTCCCTTGGCGGCGGCGTTCCCCTTGGCCGTCGCCTTGGCTCCGGGTTTGGCCTCCTCCCCGTCGTCGGTGGCGCAGCCGCTCAACAGCAGCGCCCCCAGCAACGCTCCCGCCCACCCGGCGGTCAGGGCCGGACTCCCCCGGCGGATGGTGATCGTCCCTCTGCTCATCCCAACTTCCCCCCCTATTTTACCTGGTGATGTTGATGCCTTGGTTTCTGCCTCACAGGGGCGGGTGGATCATCCCTATCATGTTTTTCCGCCCTTTTCCATACAAATGATAAATGGGACGTATTCTCACGCGGGAAGGCGCGTGGAGCGGTATCGCTTGTCCTCCTCGAGGAAGAGGGAGATCTCTTCCGGGGGCAGGGGCGGGCTGAAGAGAAAGCCTTGCACCGTGTCACACTCCAACAGACGGAGAAACTCCAACTGTTCCACCGAGGCCACCCCCTCGGCCACCAGCGACAGCCCCAGGGATTTGGCCATGGCGATGATGGTGCGAATGATGGCGGCGGCGTCCGGATCGGTGGTGATGTCCCGCACGAAGGCCCGGTCGATTTTGAGGCAATGGATGGGGAACCGTTTGAGATAGCTCAAGGAGGAGTATCCGGTGCCGAAGTCGTCGATGGCCAGATGGATCCCCTGGGCGCGCAACTGGTTGAGGATGTCGATGGCCGGCTCCATGTCGGTCATGAGCAGGGATTCGGTGACTTCCAACTCCAGCATGTGGGGTTCGATGCCGGTGTCGTGGATGGCGTTGGCCACGGTTTGGGGGAGGATGCGCTCGAACTGACGGGCGGAGAGGTTGACCGCCATGCGCACCGGGGCGAAACCCATCTCCAGCCAAGTAACACACTGCTGGCAGGCAGTGCGCAACACCCACTCGCCGATGGGGATGATCAGCCCGGTCTCTTCCGCCAGGGGGATGAACTGGGCCGGGGAGATGAGCCCCAGTTCGGGATTTTTCCAACGGATCAGGGCCTCGACGCCGATCATCCGCCCGGTCTCCACCTCCACCTGGGGTTGGTAGAAGACCATGAATTCGTTGCGCTCCAGGGCGCGGCGCAGGGCCTGCTCCAGGCTGAGTTTTTTCACCGAGAGTTCGATCATCTCCCGGTCGAAGAAGCGGTAGGTGTTGGCCCCGTCCTGCTTGGCGCGGTACATGGCCACGTCGGCGTCGCCCAGCAGGGCGTCGGGGTCGCCGTCGTCGTCGGGGAAGAGGGTGATGCCGATGTTGGCGGCGAGGAAAAATTCCTGATCCTTGACCTGGAAGGGCTCGGTCAGGGCCTCGATGAGGGATTGGGCCAAACGCCCCGCCTCGGCGGGTTCGGCGACGTGGCGGGAGACGATGACGAATTCGTCGCCCCCCACCCGGGCCAGCAGATCCTCGGGGCGGACCCGCTGGGCCAGGCGGTGGGCCACCTCCTTGAGCAGCCGGTCGCCCACGGGGTGACCGTGGGTGTCGTTGATCGGTTTGAGGCGGTCCAGGTCGAGGAACATGACGGCCACCGAGTGGTTCCGCTCCCGGGCGCCGAGCAACGCCTCGGAGAGCCGCTGTTGCAGCAGCACCCGGTTGGGCAGGCCGGTCAGGGGGTCGTGGTGGGCCAGATAGTGGAGCTGGTCCTCGGTTTTTTTGAGGGCGGTGATGTCAGAAAAGATGCCGACGTAGGAGTGGATGGCCCCCTCGCCGTCGCGAATGGCGCGGATGGTCACCCATTCGGGGAAGATGTCGCCATCCTTGCGGCGGTTCCAGACCTCCCCCTTCCAGGCCCCGTCCTCTTCCAGGGCGCGCCAAAATTGTTGATAAAAATCGGGGCCGTGGCGTCCGGATTTGAGCATCCGCATGTTGCGCCCCACCGCTTCGGAGGCGGGGTAGCCGGTGACGGTGGTGAAGGCCGGATTGACCGACTGGATGTCGCCGTGGCGGTCGGTGACAACGATCCCCTCGCTGCTGTACTCGAAGGCGGTGGCGGCCAGGCAAAGCTCGGCCTGGGCCATGCGGCGGACGGCCACCTCGGTGTGCAGGGCCAGGTTGGCGTCGGAGAGGGCGGCGGTGCGTTCGGCCACCCGCTCTTCCAGGGCTTCGTTGGCGTGGCGCAGTTGCTCGATGGTGTCCAGCCGCTCGGTCTCGGCGTGGCTGAGGCGACGGCCCATGGTTTTCATCACCGCCGCCAGCCCGAGGAAAATCAACAGCAGGATCCCCCCCACCGCCGGAATCACCTCCTGTTGACGACGGCGGATTTCGCCCATCAGCTCGGTGACGTCGGCGTAGATTTCCAACACCCCCTCGATGTGGCGGTCGTCGCCGTGGCGCACCGGGAGGTAGCTGGAGATGAGATCCCGGGCGGCCAACTCGCCGTCGAAGGAGGGAAAACTCTCCCGATGGTTCAGTTCGGTCTCCACCCGTCCCTGGAGGGCGGCCGTCACCCCGGCGTTGAGGCTTTGATCCTGGCCGATCTGGGTGGTTTGGGTGGAAAAGATGGTCATGCCTCGTTGGTCGTACATCTTGACCTTGACCACCGGCAAGCCGCGCACATGTTCGATCACCGTGCGGCGCACCTCGGCCAACTGGGGATGGTTCTGCAACGAGACGGGGGAGGCGGTCTGGGCGCTGTGGAGGAAGTCGTCGTAGCGGGGCCAAAGGGCGTTGGAGAGAGCCTGGGTCAGGGCGACGTTGTTCTTTTCCCCCAGCGAGACGACGTTGCGGGTCACCGCCTCGTGAAAATAGGCGGTGAGGGCGACGCCGCCCACGCACAATCCGACGAAGGTGGCCAGGGTGTAAAACCGCGTGAGACGCCGCATCGGCGATCCGTGATCCCAGGGTTGGCTCCGGCGGCGGGGCCGGAGAAAGTGGCGAGCAGCCGGGATTGCAAGAAACGTGACAGCCCCTCAAGGCGCGGCGGCGGCGGGAGGCGGCGTCGCGGGCTTGGCGAAGGCGGCGCAGGGATCCTTGTCGGCGTCGGAGCCGCCGGGAGCGGGGGTGAACCAGTAGACGTCGTGCCCCGCCGGAAACACGGTCGCCCCGCCGCTCTCGGGCGGGGGCAGACGCTCCGCGTCCCGGGTCGGATCGGGGCTCTCCATCAACCCCAGGTCCAACTGGGAAATTCCCGGATTCAGGAATGCCACCCGCTCCACCACCCCCATGCCGTGTTCGGTGTGGCCCCCGCCCAGAATCACCACCACCGGTTCCTCGGGACGCTCCTTCAACACCGTGGTGACGGCCAGGGCCATGGCATCGTTACGCGCCAGCCAGGTTTGATGGAGCCGGTCCAGCATGGCGGGAGAGGCGTGACCGCAGTGGGAGGCGGACAGTTTTTCCCGCATTAACAGGCGGTAGTCTTCGCGACGCAGCCCGGTGTCGGGGATTTGCTGACGCTCCAGGGCGGTCAACTGCTCCAGCCCCGCCCGGGCCAACCGGATCTTCACCGCCGAGGGGAGGTCCGCCCCGAACAGGGGCAGCCCGTGCTTTTTGCCCACCTCGATCAGGGGAAAGTAGAACGGCCAATCCTCCCGATGGCTCCACCCCAGATTGGCCCGCAAACTCCGTTCGGCGCTCCCCGGGGCGGCGGCGGTGCCGTGGAGCGGCGAGACCCCTCCGGTCTGATAGTTCATCAGCCAGCCGGTCTGCTCGCGGGAGAAAAATTCAAACCCCACCGCCGGTTTGCGCCCCAGCGCCACCAACCGTTCGAGAATTTTGACCTGGAGCCGATGGTGATGGGGATTGTCATGCTTTTCCGCCAGATAGATCACCCGGGCGGAGAGCATCCGCTGCTCCAGGGTGTCCACGTCGAGGGGGATTCCCTCTCGGGTGAGGAGCCGGGGGGGGAGGGGGGCCTCCTCCTGGGAGGCGGGAAGGGCGGCGCAACCGGAGAGCAGCAGCAGGGCGGCGAGGGCCGCTCCCAGGGGCGACAACCGCCGCAAGGGCGAGCCATTTGGGCGCGGGGGGAGCCATCGACGCACGGGAATCCTCCTGGACAAGGGCGAGGGAGGGAGGCCTTCTCAAAAATGAGAAGGCCTGGTAAGGTATTCTCATTTTCAGGAAGGGATGGGGGCGGCGCGGGGGCGGGACAAGGGCTCCTCACTTCCACCAGGCGCCGGGGGAGGCCCCATGGGCGACGCTGTGACAACGTTCGCAGATATAGAGGGAAAAAGCCACACGACCGTGACATTGGCCGCAAAAACGGCCGCGAAAGATTTCATTCATGTTAATGTCATTGGAACCGACCTTGGCCTGAAAGGGTTCCGGATGGCAATTGGAGCAGGCCAGCCATTGGGTGTGGGCCTGATGGGGAAATTTGACGAAGGGCATGGTCTTGGTTTCGCTCATCAGCAGGTCCAGGTCTAGAACCTGCATGGTAGTTTCGCCCTTGAGATCGGCCCGGGGGTTGATGTGGCCCTGTTTCAAGGTTTGCACCCAGTCGATCTGCTCCCGGGGGCCGACGGGAAAGGGGGCCAACGCCGTGACCGGGCTTTGCAACCGTCCGATGGCGGGGGAGGCGGGATCGTGCAGGCCATCCTCGGCCAACTCCTGGGCGCGGTAGAGGGCGGAACTCTCCACCGTCAGGGGGGCGGCGGCGGTGGCGACGGCGGGACCGGCGGGAACCGAATCGGCCCAGCGGGCGGCCTTGTCCAGCTTGGCCCGCAACTCCGGCGAGGGGACGGAGTCCGGCGGGACGGGGGGGGCGGCGGGCTCCGGACCTTGAGCGGGACATCCGCTCAGGGCCAGAACGCCGAGGACAATGAAGGGAAGGAGCCAGGCATGGTTCATGGGGGTCAAATCCCGGACCGCCCCGGGGCGGCGTCAGCGGCAAGCGGGGATGGAGTTTCGGTGGAACGAATCATGGGTTGCAAAAACTTGACCGTCGTCGGGCGGGGGAGGGTTCCTCCATGACGCCGCTGGACCCCTCGAACCTGCCCGAGGTGGATTCAGAGGGCCTCGCCCCCATCGCCTCTCGCCCCGCCGTCCCGGCGGTGTTGGACGACCGGGCACCGCCGTTTCGCCTGCTGCGCTATTTTTCCCTGGCCAGCTTCGTCGCCATGACCGTGGCGGCGCTGGCCCTGGGGGCTTTTTTCCGGCAGGTGGAGATGAACAACGTGCTGCGTCTGGGGGAGAGCCAGAACATCGCCCTCACCCGGGCCTTCGCTAACTCCATGTGGCCGGTGATCAGCGGCTTTCTCAAGGAGGGCAAGCCGGTGACCCGGGGCCATCCCCTGTCGCCCCATCTGGATCAGGAGCTGTCGGTCCTGATCAAGGATCTGGCGGTGGTGAAGATCAAGATTTTCGACACCCACGGCCTGACCATCTATTCCACCGACCCCCGGCAGAGCGGCGAGGATCAAGCGAAAAACATCGGTGTGCAAGCGGCGCTGAAAGGCAAGGTGACCAACAATTTGATCCACCGCAAGGGCGTGCCTTCGTTTGACGGGGTGGTGGAGGATCGGGATCTCATCTCGACCTACGTTCCGGTCTATCGGGCCGGCGAGGTGCGAGGGGTCTTCGAGCTGTATTACGACGTCACCCCGGTGCTGGAGCGAATGAACGCCACCCAGCAGCGGGTGACGGGGATGGTCGGGCTGCTTTTTGTGGTGTTGTACGGCATTCTCCACGTCATCGTCCGGCGGGCGGACCGCATCATGCGGGAGCAGCGGTTGCAGCTGAACCGCTTCGTCGATGAAATCGAGGCGATGAACGACACCCTGGAGCGGCGGGTGAAGGATCGCACCGAAGTGCTGCGCATCACCAACAAGGTGCTGAAGCAGGAGATTCTGGAGCGGCAACAGGCGGAGGCGGAGCTGCGCAAGCTCACCGGGGCGGTGGAGCAGAGCCCGGTTTCGGTGGTGATCACCGACGCCATGGGCCAGATTGAATACGTCAACCCCAAATTTTGCGAGGTGACGGGCTACTCCCGGGAAGAGGCGCTGGGCAAAAATCCCAGCCTGCTCAAGTCCGGGGAGTCGCTGCCGGAGGCGTATCGCGAAATGTGGCGGGTGATCTCCAACGGCGGGGTGTGGCGGGGGGAGTTTCACAACCGGCGGCGGGACGGCGGGCTGTTTTGGGAGATGGCCACCATCTCGCCGGTGCGCAACAAGGCGGGGCGCATCACCCATTATCTGGCGGTCAAGGAGGACATCACCCAACGAAAATTGCACGAAAAGGCCCTGGAGGACGCCCGTCGCCACTCCTTTCAACAGGAGAAAATGGCGGCGGTGGGAACCCTGGCGGCGGGAATCGTTCACGAAATCGGCAACCCGATCATGGCCATCTCCGGTCTGGTGGAAGAGCTGCGGGACATGACCCACGACGCCGAGGCGATCAACTTCCTGGAGATGATTCGCGAGCAGATCAACCGGCTGTCGGGGATCACCCGGGACGTTTCGGCCTTTTCCATGCCGCAAATGGACGAACCGCAGTTGCTCGACCTCAACGGCCTGGTGGAAGGGGCGATGCGGTTGATGCGCTTCGACCGGCGGATGCGGCAGATCGAGCGGCGGCAGGACCTGGACCGGGAGCTGTCGGCGGTGATGGGCTCCGACAATCAGTTGCGGCAGGTGTTGATCAACCTCATGATCAATGCCGCCGATGCCCTGGAAGGGGTGCAGGACCGCCCGCGGGAGATCGTGGTCTCCACCACCCGGGATGGGGAGGGGCGGGTGCGGCTGACGGTGGCGGACAATGGCGTTGGCATGGATCCTGAAACGCGAAGTCGCGCCCTGGACGCCTTTTTCACCACCAAGCCGGTGGGGCGGGGGACGGGATTGGGGCTCTCGTTGTGCTACTCCATCGTGAGCGAGCATCACGGGAGTCTGGAGATCGAATCCGAACCAGGGGTGGGAACCAAGGTGCATATTGTGCTGCCGGCGGGAGACGACGGGTGAATCCGGATCCAGGGGGGAACCTTCCGGCGGGGGAGCGGAGCGCCGGCATCGTCGCGGCGGAACCCGCCGACGGCTTGACCGTGTTGGTGGTGGACGACGAACCGGCCATCCGGCAGGTGCTGCTCTCCACCCTGAAAAAGGCGGGCTATGACGCCGAAACCGCCTCCGACGGCCCCGAGGCCCTGCAACGGCTGCGCAAGGGCGACGTGGACGTCATGCTCTGCGACATCCGGATGCCCGGCATGGAGGGGATCGAGGTGATCAAGCGGGCGCGAGAGATGGGGCTGGAGACCATCTTTCTCATGATGACCGCCCACGCCTCCATCGACACCGCCATCCTGGCCATGAAGGCCGGGGCCTACGACTATCTGACCAAACCCCTGCACAAGGAAAATTTGCTGCTTCGGCTGCGGCAAATCGCCAACATCATCGGTCTGCGGGATCAAAACCGCACCCTGCGCAGCTTGGTCCAGGAGGGGGAGCAGGAGAAGTGCCGCCCCATCTCGGCGGCGATGATGGATCTGGACCGGATGGTGCGCAAGGCCGCCCCGTCGGACTACACGGTGCTGATCACCGGCGAAAGCGGCTCGGGCAAGGGGGTGCTGGCGCGGCAAATGCACCGCCGCAGCCGCCGCTCCACCGCCCTCTTCGTGCCGGTCAACTGCGGAGCGATTCCGGAAAACCTGCTGGAGAGCGAATTTTTTGGTCACGTCAAAGGGGCCTTCACCGGGGCCGACAAGATCAAGAAGGGGCTCTTTCTCGAAGCCGACAAGGGCACCCTCTTTCTCGACGAAATCGGCGAGCTGCCGCTGCACCTGCAAGTCAAGCTGCTCCACGCGCTGGAGGAAAAACAGGTCCGCCCGGTGGGAAGCGAACAGAGCAAACCGGTGGACGTGCGGATCATCGCCGCCACCAACCGCAGCCTGGAAGATAAAGTGGCGGCGGGGAGCTTTCGCGAGGATCTCTATTTCCGGCTCAACGTTTTTCACATCCATATCCCCCCCCTGCGACAACGACGGGATGACATTCCCCCGCTGCTGAACTATTTTCTGGAGAGGGGGGGGCGCCGCGAGGGGCGGGCCGGGGGGTTCGTGCTGGACGGCGAGGCGGAGGCGGCGCTCAAGGCCTACGACTGGCCAGGCAACGTGCGCGAAATGGAAAACGTCATGGAACGGGCCATGATCCTGGCCGACGAGGGGATGATCGGCCTGTCGGAATTGCCCCGCCATTTCGAGCCCCCCGCCTCCTCGGAAGGCCCCGGCGTGAAATTTTCCTCTGGAGCGGAGGGGGGAACTCTGCGGGAACGCTTGCGGGCCATGGAGGCGCGGATCATCCTGGAGGCCATCGAACAGGCCGGAGGGGATCGCAAACTGGCGGCCAAGCAGTTGGGCATCGGGCTTTCCAGCCTCTACCGCAAGTTGGAGCAAGCCGATCTCCCCGACGTGTTGACGTAATCGGCGGGACGGCGAAAAAAGAGAACGGATCCTCAACCCGTCTTATTCATGAATTTCGTCGCGAAAGCGTCCAGGCCGCGTCAGGCCAAGGCGCGCGCCGCTTGACGACCGGAACCGTGCTATTGCACGGTGAGGATCGGCGAGCAAGCGCAACGCAGGCATGGCGCGGTCCTGGTGCGCTTGCAGCAGAAATTCATGAATTAAGACGGGTTCAACCTTGGCGGCGACGCCGACCGGAAAAATCCGGCTGGAGGAAGGAGAATACGATGGGGAGCGGATGGGTGAAGACGGGGGTGTTGACCTTGGCGCTGCTGGCCGCTTGGCCGACTGTGGCGCGGGCCGACGCCGAGGAGGACTATCAGCGGGGGTTCGAGGCCTACCAGGACAACGACTGGATCAACGCCATCGCCATCCTGCGCAACGCCGCCAGCAGCGGGCACCTCAAGTCGATGGTGCTGCTGGGCGCGGTGCTGGACCGGGCCGAAGAGGATCAGGAGGCGGTGAAGTGGTACCGCAAGGCGGCGGAGATGGACAGTCCCGCCGGGGCCATGGGTCTGGGGCAGATGTACGACAAGGGTGAGGGGGTGTCGCGCAAGGATCCCGACGAGGCCTTCAAATGGTTCAGCAAGGCGGCGGAGCAGGGCCACGCCCCGGCCAAGTACGCCCTGGCCAACGCCTTTCGCCACGGTTTGATGGGGCAGCCGGTCAATCCGGATCGGGCCGCCCAGTGGCTCAAGGCCTCGGCGGCGGACAAATACACCCCGGCGATGATCGATCTGGCGGAGGTCTATCGCAAGGGGCTGTTGGGGGTCAAACCCGACGCCGACGCCGGAGAGCAGCTGCGCAAGGAGGTGCGCGCCCTGGAAGCCCAGAGCCGCGAGGAGTCCACCGTGGTGGAAAAGGCCAAGCCCGCCCCCGCCAAGGGGAAGTGACGTGATTCGCGCGCCGCGCTCCCGCCAGCCCGCCGCCGCCCGGGGGGGAAGGCGTTGGGTGGGGTTCGGGGTGGTCCTTCTGCTGGCCACCGGGGCGCTCCCCGCAGCGGCGGGGGACATTTTTCACGGCAAGGCACTTTACGAACAGCACTGCGCCCGCTGTCACGGGGAAAACGGGCGGGGAAAATTGCCCGGAACCCCGGATTTCACTTGGCGCGGCGGCCCGGCCAACGGGCTGCAACAACCGGACATCCGTCTCAGGGAGCGGTTGCAGGGCGGTTCCGGGACCTGCCCCGCCTTTCGCGGCGTGATGAGCGACATGGATCTACTGGACGTGATCACCCACTTGAGGTCTTTCCATTGATGCCGCCATTCCCCACCCCCCTGAAACTCCTTCTGGCATCCACCCTCCTGCTGGCCACGGCGGGCTGCCAGGAGAAAAAACCCCCCGCCCCCTCCCCGGCGGATTACCGGGTGCTGGATACTTTCGAGGTGGGGGAGAACGTCTACGTCCGATCGTTGATGGTGGAGCCGGAAAAGGACGCCTTGTGGGTGGGCACCTCGGTGGGGGTTCACGAGGTGGGGCTGACCAACCGGCTGGTGCGGCAAACCTTTACCCGGGAGCAGGGGCTGGCCAACGAATATGTTTTTTCCATCGGCAAGGACGCCGAGGGGGGGATCTGGTTCGGCACCAACGCCGGCGGGGCCTCGCGCTACAAGGACGGCAAGTGGCGCACCCTCTTTCCCATGCACGGTCTGGCCGACTACTGGGTCTACTCCTTCGCCAACCATCCCGACGGTTCGTTGTGGATCGGCACCTGGGCCGGGGTCAACCGTCTGGAGCCCGCTACCGGGCGAATGACCACCTACGTCAAAGAGTTGATCAACGAGTGGGTCTACGCCATGGGGGTGGACTCCAAAAAGCGGATCTGGTTTGGCACCGAGGGGGGGGTCAGTCGCTTCGACGGCAAGCAGTGGGTCTCCTGGACCCACGCCGACGGCCTGGGAGGGGGCAACGAGGAGAACGCCCCGGCCAGCGCCAACACCGGCCTGGGCACCCGCAACCGCCACGATCTGGGGGTGTTGAGCGGCGGTGCCCCGACCTACAATCCCAACTACGTCTTCTCCCTGGTGGTCCACCCCGACGACACGATCCACGCCGGCACCTGGGGCGGCGGCGTCTCCCACTTCGACGGCAAGAAATGGCGCAACGCCACCACCAAGGACGGCTTGCCGGGCAACATCGTCTACAGCATGGTCCGGGATCCCTTCGGCAACGTCTGGGCGGGGAGCAACAACGGGCTGGGGGTTTGGCATCAGGGCAAGTGGTCCTTGTTCAGCGACAACATCAAGCTCCAGGGGGAGAACATCTATACCTTGGCGGTCACCCCCCAGGGGGAAATTTGGGCGGGGGCGCGGGGCAAGGTGGCGCGAATCGGTCTGCCGGGCGAGACCGCCCGAGACGGCGGTCAGAGCGGGAAAGGGAAATAGACAATGGATGGAAAATGGTTAGCGGCAGTGACCTCGATGATGGTCGCGGTGGCGGGCGTCTCCTACTACGCCGGAACGCAGCAACAGGGGGAGGCCCCGCCGCCGGTTTCGCCCTCGGTCGCCTCTCCCCCGGTGAAGCCCCTGGGAGTCGCTCCGGCGGCCCAGGCGACGCCCAAGGCTCCCGCCGCCGCATCGTCGGCTCCGGCGGCTCCCGGAACGCCCGCCGCCTCGCCCGCCGCGACCGGGGTGCCGGGGGAGATTCGGGCGGCCCCGTTGGCCCCGGGGGCGGTGGTTCCCCCCAACCATCGGCCCATGGACCTCCCGCCGGGCATGGCGGCCCCTTCCGCCGTCAAACCGGGAGTGCGCTTCACCCACTTCCGGGTGGGAACCCGCAACGTCAAGGATATGCTCACCGAGGGCGACTCCGTCTGGGTGGGCACCTCCGGCGGGGTGATCCGCTATGACACCGTCACCGAGGAGTACAAGCTCTTCGACAATCAAAACGGCAGCCTGCTGGCCAACGGCGTGTTTCACGTCGGGCGGCTCTCCAAGCAGCGGATTTCGGTGGGAACCTACGGCGGCGGTCTGTCGGTGTTGGACCAATCCACCATGAAGTGGGAAAATTTCAACATCAAGGACGGTCTGGCCGACGCCTTCGTCTACGACGTGATGGAGACCCCGGAGGGCGACCTGTGGGTCGCCACCTGGTCGGGGGCCAACCGGATCAAGGGCGGCGATTTGAAGGACCGCTCCAAGTGGGAAACCTTCACCGTGGAAAACACCCAGGGCGGCCTGCCCAACGACTGGGTCTATGGCCTAGCCAACGGCAAGAACGGCGAGGTGTGGCTGGCCACCGAGGGGGGCCTGGCCCGTTTCAAGGAGGGCCAGTGGGACCACTGGACCCACAAGGAGGGGGTGGGCGCTCCCTACGAATTGGTCAAGGGACAGAGCGATTTTCAGAACGATCCGGGGCGCACCTCCAGCCATCACGCCCGGCAAAAGCAGGAGCAGGGGTTGGGGGAGGTGACCACGGCCTACAATCCCAACTACGTCATCTCCCTGGCGGTGGACCGGGAGGGGGTGGTTTGGTGCGGCACCTGGGGGGCGGGGCTGGCCCGCTTCGACGGGAAAAAGTGGACCAACTACGCCATGAACGACGGTCTGCCCTCCAACTACATCTTCATGCTCCACCAGGATGAAGAGGGGCGGCTTTGGGTGGGCACCAGCAAGGGGCTGGCCCGTATGGAGAAATCCGGCGGATTCACGGTCATGACCACCGCCGACGGCCTCTACACCAACAACGTCTTCTCCATGGCCCGCAGCCACGATGGCTCCCTGTGGGTGGGCAGCTTCGGCGGCGTCGCCCGCATCTATCCCGAGGGATCGGCCCCCGCTCCGGCTCCAACGCCAACGCCAGCGGTTCAGGTTCCCGCGGCCCCGGTTCCGGCGGCTCCGGTTCCCGCTCCGGCGGTTCCGGCGGTTTCGGCCCCGACGACCCCGGGGAAAGCGGCGCCCTCGGTCTGATCGGCGCTCCGCGCGTCCAGGAACGATGGGGACAAGGTGGAGATGACAAAGCGTCGGCTGTAGGCGGGCAGCAGCCGACGCACCCATTTCAGATGGAACAACACCTTTTTCCGTTGCACCGGATCGTCCAGATTGTCCATCCCTTCCAGACCGGCGGCGGCGCTCATCAGCATCAGGGCCCGCCGCCGTTCCACGCGACGCCACCGCGTCATCCGCTCCACCGCCCGGTGAATCGTGGGATCCACCCCCGCGTCCTCCTGCAACTCCATGGCCGCCGTTCGTTGCGCCAGTTGGGAAAACTCCCGCACCACGGTGCGGACGTAGCGGACCCACAGGCGGTCCGCCACCACAATCGCCGCCACGTTGACCAGCATCATGATGCCCACCGCCCGGGCGGTCTCCCGGGCCAACTCCGGCAGCGGCCCGCCGTGGGCCGAGGCGTGGATGCGGAACAGGTGCTGGTCCAAAATGTCGCGATATCGATAGTAGAGATAGACCATCACCCCCCCCACCAGCAGGGTTTGCAGCAGCAGCAACGCCTTGAGCATCCAGCTCTGAATCTGATGGTCGATCAATGGATGGTGTCGTTGGTCCTTGCCGCTGGGGCAGGTGGGGCAAACGGCGGACTTGACGTTGCGAAACAGAAGATCGAAGGGTGCCATGGGATGACAATCGCTCCGGAGTTCTACATGTCGTGACAGGTCAGGCAAAGGGACGAACCCTGATTGTTGACCACCAACTGGCCGTGGCGCTGGGTATAGCCCTTGTGACAGGTGACGCAGCTCACCTTGCCGTCGGGCAGTTGCATCGCCCCGGGAAGCCGGGCCAGGGGGTGATACCCCGCCGCCGGATTTTCCACGTAGGGAACCCCGATGGGATGGCTCAACGAGGAGCCCTCATGGCTGGCCATGCCCGAATCGGAGAGATAAACCTTGCCCCCCTCCCCCCGGGTGACGTGGCAGGCGATGCACTGCTGCGAGAAGGAGTCCACCTGATAGGGTTCGCCTGTGGCCTTGGCCTTGGCGTTCAAATGGCCGGAACGGGTGACTGAGGCCCCCTTTTCCGCCATCTGTTCAAAAAAGGCGGGGGGATGGCATTGCATGCAGAAGGCCCCTCCCCGTTTTTCGCCGCGCAACATCGCCCCTGGTTCGCCATGGATGGGGTGGCAGGTGCTGCAGGTCAGGGCTCCCTTCCAGTCCTTGGGCAGACCGGCGGGGGTGGGCATGGAGGGGGGAATGCCCGAGGGGTGGCTCAAGCGCACCGCGTCGGGATGGCATTCGGCGCACAATTTTTCCTGATCGGCCACCAGCAGGGTCGCCTTTTCCGGGGAGGCGGGGGGGCCGCCCAGGTGGCAGGTTTCGCAGCGCCCGTCCTTGAGATGCCCCGCCCCGGGGACCGCCGCCCCGCCCCAATGGATTCCCAGGGCGAGAAGGAGCAATCCTCCCAGCCACGGCGCGCTTTTTCCTCCTCGCATGCCCATCCTCCCCCCTCCCGTTCCGTCGGTCACAGGCGCATGGTAAACGTTTTGCGCCGCAGGGCCGCCAGGGTTTGGGTCAAGCCGCCCCCCAGGTCGGGATGCTTGAGTTGCAGTTGGGCGGCGGCCAGGTCGGTGAGTTCGCTGATCTGATCGTAATGTTCTTGCAGCGCCCCGGCGGCTTGGGCCAGCTCATGGCGCGCCTTGTGCAAGTCGTCGTCCTCGCGGTTTTTGGCGGGGGGCAGGGGGCCGTCGGCGATCATGCGGTCCAGATCCTTGGTGAAGCGGAACAACGGCCCCGCCACCCGCAGGGTGCTGTAGAGGGCGATGGACCAGGTGATCACCCCCCCCAGGGCGACGATGATCAATCCCGTCAGCACCATGGCCGGCCCCAGTTGGCGGCGGCTCAGGGAGACATTGCCGATGACCGCGGCGTAGTCCTCGCCGCGTCCGCTGGCTACCAACAGCAGCATGCCCACCAGGGCGATGAGGGCCACCATCCCCACCAACAGGGCGATGCGCCCCACCCGGCGCAACCGGTGGACCATGGGGGGGAGATCTTCCATCTCCGGCGCCACGCGAGTCATGGGGCGAACGCCTCCCGGCGGGAGCGAAGGTTGCGGACGGGAACAAGAATCAAATCCGCTATTGCAATGCCACGTTCTTCGTATATCGTCAAGCACGGCGGTGCCTTCGGGCGAAATCAGAGCATTTTTCTCATCCTTGGGAAGCAGGTGGGGCATGAGCGGACGGATCGAGGCGGCAACGCAAACCCAGAGCCTGGCGGGGAACGGCGGGACGGAGGCCCCCCTGACCGGACGCTTTCGGCGCATCGGCCATCGCATAATGTGGCAGGTGGGGTTGGCGGTTTTGGCGGGGCTGAGCGCCTTGTTGGCGGTCTTCATCACCCACCAGCAGACGGACCTGCTCAAGGAGAACACCCACGACCTGCGCACCCTCACCGAAAGCGTCCGCCGGGGGCTGGAGACGGTGATGCTGGCGGGCTACGCCGACATCGCCGAACAGTACGCCGACAGCCTCAAGGGGATCCCTGGTGTGGTGGAACTGCGCCTGATGCGCCGCACCGGCGAGGAGGCCTTTCGCGACAACCGCACCCTTCGCGAGGTCAACCGCCGCCTCGGCGGCGACACCTTCGAGGAACGGGAGGAGGAGAAAATCGTTCCCGTACTTCCCGCAGACCACGCCGGACTGAAAAAGGCGGCGACCGGCGAGGAGGCGACCTATCGGGAGTTGGGTGCCGACGGCCCCCCCCTGCTGACCTTTCTCGCCCCCATCCCCAATCGCAAGGCGTGTTGGCGCTGCCATGGCAAGGAGGAGGAGGTGCGGGGGGTGTTGAAGCTCTCCGTCAGTCTGGCCCGGATGGAGGACAACTTCCGTCAGGTGCGGTTCCAGGCGCTGTGGATGGGGGCGGGGGCGTTGAGCTTGATCCTGCTGTTGGCCTGGGGGTTGGTGCGGCGTCACGTGGCCTTGCCCATCGTGCGCATGTCGGAGGCGGTGCGGCAGGTGGCCGACGGTCATCTGGAACATCGGGTTCCGGTGGTGGGGGCCGATGAACTGGCCCTCATGGCCCGGGATTTCAACCGCATGAGCCAAGCCTTGCAGCAAAGCTACAAGGGATTGCAGGACGAGCAGGACAAACTCACCACCATCATCCTCTCCGCCCGGGAGGGGATCGTGGTGACCGACCGGCAGGGCGACGTGGTGCTGGTCAACCCCTCGGCGGAGCGGCTGCTGGGCAAGGATCGGGAGGAGATCCAGGCGCAAGGGTTCGAGGCGTTGCTGGACGATCCGGAGTACATCGCCGCTTTTCTCTCCCGCGAGGGGGGGAATTTGCCCAAGACCCACGTCTACAAGGGGCGGGTGCTGAATTTTTACGCCGCCACCATCTTCACCCACGACGGCGAGAAGGTGGGCTCCTGCGCCCTGATGCGGGACGTGACCCAGGAAAAACGGTTGGAGGAGCAACTGCGTCAGCTCTCCGTCACCGACGGCCTCACCGGGCTGTTCAACCGCCGCCGCTTCGATGAGGCGATGGTCGAGGAGATGAAACGGGCCCAACGCTACGGCTTGTCGGTGGGGTTGATCCTCTTCGACGTGGACCACTTCAAAAAATTCAACGACACCCACGGTCACGACCAGGGCGACCGGGTGTTGCAGGCCATCGCCGCCCAGATGAAGGAGCATTTCCGCGAAATCGACCACCCCTGCCGCTACGGCGGCGAGGAGTTCTGCGCCATCCTCCCCAGCACCGGGATCCCCGGGGCGCAGTACGCGGCGGAGCGGCTGCGGCAAAAAATCGAGGCCATGGTGGTGGACGGACTCAAGGTGACCATCAGCCTCGGCGTGGCGGTCTACCCCTACTGCGAGGCGGAAAACCCCGATGAACTGCTCAAACAGGCGGACAACGCCCTCTACGTGGCCAAAAAACAGGGGCGCAACCAGGTCGTGGTGGCGGGTGGGCTGCCGGAATCCTTGATGAATGGGGAGTGACTCCCCGGGAAAAGGGCATGGATTCGGTCCGTTACTTCTGGCCATGAATGCCCCCGACGGGAACCATGGGGGACGCTCAACCAAGCGAAATTCAAGGGGTTTTCCTCTTGTTCCGGGAGGCGTCCCCCGTCTTCCGTCCCCCCCCGGAGAACGGCCCGGCCTTCTCTCCAAGTCTGGAAAGCTTGCAATTTAAGGCGGTTTCCTTCATATTGCCGAGTTTATTCATGGCCGAACTCCGCCATGAGGTCGGAGAGGGGGTCTCCCGTGGGTAAGCGCGGCGAGGGGGGAAAATGAATTCCATCAAAGTGCTGACAACCGCCGCCGAGTGCGCCGAGGAACGCAAGAGTCCCGGCGCGGCGGTGGTGGTGAACGTATTTCGCACCAACACCTGCATGGTGGTGGCGTTGGAGCGGGGGTGCGCCAAGATTCGCCCGGTGCCCAGCGTTGATCAAGTGGTGGAACTGCGCAAACTCACCGGCAAGGAGGGATGGCTCACCGCCGGCGAACGGGATACGGACAAAATTCCCGGCTTCGATCTGGGCAACTCCCCCCAGGAGTTCGAGTCCCGGGATTTCAAGGGACGCTCCATCATCTACACCTCCAGCAGTGGTGCCCAGGCGGTGCTGACGGCGGCGGGCAAGTTCGGCAAGGTCTACCTCGCCTGCCTGCGCAACGGCCGCGCCGTGGCGGAAAAAGCCGCCGGCGAAGCCACCCTCTCCCTGGTCTGCGCCGGACGCAAGGGAAGGCTGGCCCTGGAAGACCTCTTCTGCGCCGGCAAGATCATCTGCGCCATCGAGGCCATTCAGGGTGCCCCCGTCCCCCAGCTCAACGACGCCGCCATCGCCGCCCGCCTGCTCTACCTGGGCGGACTCTCCCCCGAGATCTTCCTCCAGCACGAACACGCCCAACTCCTCCGCGCCCGCGGCCTGGGCGATGACGTCGCCTTCTGCCTGGAAGAGGACAAAAGCACCGTCGTCCCCTACCACGCCAACGGCCTCGTGCTGGCGTGAGGCTCTTTCCTGGTCCTCACCGTGCGGGCTCGCTACGCGAGTCCGATGCGCCAGGACTGGCGAATCGTCGCCGGAGGCGACCAGATTTTCACGGAACCCTACTTTTACGGTCATCACGTGGTGTAAAACTAAATTAGAACGACGCCCCCACGCCCAACCCATGCCGCCGAAAACATGACCCAGCCCACGCCTCCTCAAGACGATTCACCCCAAGCCGACGCCCCCGAGGGAGCCAAAAAATCGGTGGTGGAGATCCAGCAGGTCTATTACACCGGGCTGGAAATCGAGAACGTGCGTTGCTTCCAGGAGAAGCAAAAGCTCAATCTGGCGGATGAAAACGGTCAGTGGGCTAGGTGGACCTTGCTTTTGGGGGATAATGGCGTTGGCAAGACGAGTCTATTGAGGGGCTTGTTGCTATTAAGTCCGGTTCAAGATGGGGATCTTATATCGCCATTCTTTTTTAAGATATTTCCTGTCGGTTTTAAATTTCTATTACGTGATCCTGAAAAGAAATTTCAGATAGCTGCAACATATGAGTCTGGCGGCGTACGTTCAGATATATCGTGTTCCGGAACGGGTAGTAGAGCACATGGACAAGAAATATTCTTCCCTATTTACGATGAGTCCGGTGGCGAATTTTCAGTTGAATGGTCTTACGGAAAGGATGGTAGATCCGGAAAAGGAATCACTTTCCGTGACAATGGTAGACATGTAAAATTTAAGTACACAGGATTAATGAAAGCCTACAGCGCCAACCGCTTTCTTGATAAAGAAAAAGGAAGCGTCGAAGATATCGGCAACGACAATCATCTGCTGACCGAGGACATCCCGCTCATCAATCCGGAAAAATGGCTTTTGAGAGCCGATTACGCCGCCCGCATCGAATCACCGTTCCAGGAACGAGCCCGAGCCCGGATGGAGATGATCAAGCAAACGCTCACGGACCTGCTGCCCGATGTGGAGGAGATCCGCATCGCCCCGCCGCAAAAACTGAATGAGCAGCCTCGCACCGAGTTCAAAACCCCCTACGGCTGGGTTCGGTTCGACGGCCTGAGCCTTGGCTATCGCGCCATGATGGGCTGGGTGGTGGATTTGGCGGCGCGGATGTTCGATCACTACCCGGAGAGCCCCAACCCCCTGGCCGAACCGGCGGTGGTGCTGGTGGACGAGATCGATCTGCACCTGCATCCCAAGTGGCAGCGGCGGATCATGGGCTATCTGAGCGAGCGGTTTCCCCAGACCCAGTTCATCGCCACCGCCCACAGCCCGCTCATCGCCCAGGCGGCGGACGACCGGACCAACATCGCCGTGCTGCGCCGGGAAGGCGACCATGTGGTCATCGACAACAACCCGGAGAACGTCCGCAACTGGCGCGTCGATCAAATTCTCTCCAGCGACCTGTTCGGCGTCCCCCTCCGCTCCGAGGAAGTGGAAAGGTTGATGGCGGAACGGGCCAGGATTTTGAGCAAATCCCGCCTGTCGGCCCAGGACAAGTCCCGGCTGCGCCAACTGGAGGAGGCCATCGGCGAGCCCCCGGTGGGCGAAAGCAAGGCGGATCGGGAGGCCATGGCCATCCTCCGGGCCGCCGCCGCCCATCTCAAGCCGGGGGCGTGACCCATGATCCGCATTCGCAAACCGGCGACCCCTCCCGCCATTCTCGCGCAGGAGGGCAAAGGCCCTGCGGCGACGGAAGAACTCCTCCGGCAATACGAGGCCGACCCGGCGGGCTTTCGCGGCGGAACCCGATCCTTTACGTTCGACAAAAAAATTTACGGCGCGCCCGAGGTCAAGACGGCGCTGCAACGCGCCCAGCATGATAAATGCTGTTTTTGCGAATGCAAAATTTCCAACCATCCGGGCGACGTGGAACACTTTCGGCCCAAGAGAGGGGTCAAGCAGCGGGCGCGGAATCAAAAAATGGGCAAGCCCGGCTACTATTGGCTGGCCTACGACTGGTCCAACCTCTATCTGGCCTGCGAGGATTGCAACCGTCGCCACAAGGGCAACCTCTTCCCCCTGGAAAACGCCCACGAGCGGGCCAAGTTTCACGGGGAGGATCTCAGCCGGGAAAAGCCCCTCTTCATCGATCCGGGAAAAGAGGATCCAGAGACGTTCCTCTCATTCCGCCGGGAGTACGCCTTTCCCCTGGAGACCAAGGGGAAGGAGACCATCGACGCCCTGGGCCTCAACACCCGGGCGCGGTTGGTGGAGGACCGGCGAGAATCCTACGAAAGATTGGCCTTGATTTATATCCTGTCCCAGGATTCCGACGCCCCGGAAAGCGCCCCCGCCCAGAAGTTGCTGGCCAGAAGTCAGGAAGATTCCGGTGAGTACGCCGCCATGGTCCGGGCCGCGCTGCGTTGCGCTTTCGCCGACCCCGCCGACTGAAATGGGAGTGGGGAGGGTTTTGACATCCTTCCCGACAAACGATCCTGAACCGTGCATATGTAGTCGGTCGTGATAAACGTTCAATACGTTGATATGAATAGACAAAGTGCATAAAATGCAGTATCACGGATTGCAAGAAGGCCGTATTTCCACCCCATTTTCTTGCAAAAGCCATGAAGCCGCCAAAGACGAAAATCGACCCTCAGGGGGATCTGTTTCGGGTTCGTTTGGAGAAAATTTGCGATCCAGACCATCCGTTGGTGAAACTGACGAATCGAGTGGACTGGGCCGGGATCGAGACTCGGTTTGAGCCGACCTACGCCGAGGCTGGCAGGCCCGGAATTCGCATCTGGATGATGGCCGGGCGGACGCTTCTGCAAACCTTGCGAGGTTTGAGTGAAGATGAGGTCGTGGACCAATAGCCGGAGAATCCCTACCGGTTTTCAGGCGATTTTTGTGCGGGGAGACGTTTTTCAGTCATGAGAAGCCGATTCACCGGACGGATCTGGGGCGTTGGCGCAGGCGGATCGGCGAGGATGGGCTTGAATTTTTGTTGTCGGAGACGATCCGGCTGGGAGTGAAGAGCGACGTGGTCAAGGCGTCCAGCTTGGAGCGGGTGAGCGTGGACCGGGGTGCGTCCGAGCCGGGCTTACGTGGATCGCGGCGACAAGGGACACGGCGTCAACACAACCCAAGTGTTCATTCCCGGCCAGCGGCGGGGCATGACGCCCACCATCCGCAAGGAGTTGCGTCGCCGCAGCGCCATCGAACCCAACATTGGCCATCAAAAGAACGACGGACGGCTCGGACGGAACTTCCTGCACGGCGCTTTCGGCGACCAAGCCAACGCCATCCCCTGCGCCATCGGTTCCAACCTGCGTCTCCTCCTCAGGTGGCTGAGGTCTCTTTTTGCCTGGATCCTGGCCTGCTCACTGGGCGCAAGACGCCCCAATGCGGCATTTAGTCCGTCCATTAGAACACAATATCTCTTCATGGACGCTCTCTTGCCCGCAGCGGCCTGATTTCTGAAAATCAGGCTTCTGCACAATCGACTCATTATTCCACCCCCTTCCTCTCCCTCAACCCGGAGGGGAGAGGAAGGGGAAGGGCCTACCAACAAGCGGTGGGGGCTTTGCCGCCGTCGGAGTTGAGGGTGAGATTGCCGCAGGTGGAGGCGTCGCTGGCCTGGGCACCGGTGGCGTTGACGCTGGCGGTGACGGTGAAGGCGGCGCTGGTGCCGTTGAGGGTGAGGTTGTAGTAGCCCTTTTCGCTGGTGGAGCTGTTGTAGACCCCTCCCGAGCCGAGGGTGGCGTTGGCGTAGGAGTTGTTGGCGTAGTAGTAGCGTTCCATGCGGCTGGCGACTTGCAGCAGGGCGGCGTGGGCGTCGGCGCGGCGGGTTTTGCGGGCCGAATCCTGGTACTGGGGCACGGCGATGGCCGCCAGCACCCCGATGATGGCCATGGCGATGAGCAGTTCAATCAGGGAAAAGCCTTCCGTTGCGCCGTACTTGCCCCGGGTCCGCAAACGATTCGCCATGCCGTGTTCCTCCTGGAAAATGGGCCCCGCCGCCTTGTGCGGCGTTCAAGCATCCTGTTGGGGGCGTTTCGCCCCGGCTTTCCTCGCTCCCCGCCCCGCTCCGGCCCGAGCCAGCGGGGAGAGGGGAGAGGGGGCGATGAGAAGACGTTATTTGATCATGGGGTATTCCCGCCAGGAGATTTCGCCGCTGCGCACCCCGGAGCCGATGGTATTGGCGTCCTCCTTGGTCACCGAGCCGGTGGACATTTGGGTGATCACGGTCACGGCCTTCTCCCCCTTGCCCGCGCCGGTGTGCAGATTGGGGGTGGTGGCCATGCCCCGTCCCAGGCTGACGCTCTTGATCGACTCCTCCTGGGAGGTTCCGTTCACCGTCACGGTTTGGGAACCGAAGACCGTGGGGTTGCTGTAGGCGGTTCCGGTCTTGTAATAGAGCCCGACCAGTCGGCTGAGCCCTTCCGCCGAGCATTGGTTGGGGTCCGGGGTGTAGAAGGTGGCGAAGAGGGTGGCCCCCAGCAGGGACATGGGGTTGAGGGCCTTTTCCGAGGGGTTGGTTCCGTCGGCGTTGAGCTGCATGAACCAGCCCGTGGCGTTGTTGGCGATGTGGCTCTCCAGACCGTTGAGCGTGGTGATGTTGCCGCCGGTGGCGGTGAGGGGGGCGGTCAGGTTGCCATCGGAAAGCACCCCGGCGCTGGTGATGGAAAAGAGGTTGGTCAGGGAGAGGGTGGTGCCGTTTTCCGGATCCCGCACCCCGTAGAGCCCCTGTTGCACCGTGTTGGTCTTGTCGGCGGAGACGTAGAGACGTCCTGAACCGGCGTAGACCCAATGCTTGCCCTTTTCGTCCAGGGCCACGGTGGGGGTGGTGGTGATGGGGCGCCCGGGGTCCAGGAGCAGGGTGGCGTTGCTCCAGTTGGTGACGTTGCCGGTTTCGCTCATGTTGAGCCGCCACAATCCCCCCAGGGTGGAGCTGTTGTTGCCCGACGTGCCGAAATAGAGGGTGTCGCCGAGAAAATCCAGATCCCAGTCCACCGAAACCGGGTCGCCCATGAAGGTGTTGGCACCGCCGGTGAGGCTGAACCCTCGGGCGAAGGTGAGACTGGAAAGGTTGTAAGCGTAGAGCGAGGGGGTGGCGTTGTACGAGGCGGTGGTCATGTTGTTGGGCCCCGTGCCGGTCACCAGATACCACTGGTTGGTGGTGTTGCCCGATACATCGCGGAAGGCGGAGACGGTGGGATAGACGGTGGTGAAGGAGCGGTCCGGCAACTGAAATTCCGCCTTCAGGATCGGCTCGTTTTCCGGATTGGTGATGTCGAAGACGAGGTAGGCCGAGGCGCGGGTGCGGTCATCGGTAGCGTTGCCGCCGCCCAGGCCGTTGGCGCTGGCGTCGATGGTCATGCTGCCGCCGCCGAAGCGCATCCCCGCCACCAGCACCGTTCCCCAGCCGCCGGGATGGTCGCTGTCGGCGGTGAAGACCTTGGCGTCGAACACCCGGGGCTTGCCGTCCACGTAGAAGACGTGGGAGTAGTCGGTCTGCTTGAGCCATTTGAGGTGGGGCAGAAGATTCATCGGGGCGTAGGCCCAGAGTTCCGACCCCAGGGGGTGGGTGGTGGCGCTGGTGTTGCTTCCGGGAATCGTACCGTTGAGCGAAAACGTTTGATTGACCGCGTCGTAGAACCCGCCGTTGAAGGCGTGGAGGAATCCGTCGTTGGCCCCCACGTAGACCACTTGCCGCCGGTTGGCGTAGCGTTCCCGGAAGGTGGCGTAACTGGAGTCGCTGTAGAGCAGGTCGAAGGCCTCCTTGGGCGGTCCCACCACGGTGGGGGAGGAGTTGACGATGTCCCCCAGGCGCATCACCTCGGTATTGCCGTCGCTGTCGTAGTCCACGGAGCGGGAGCGGTAGCCGCCGGTGGGGGTCTCCTGTCCCCGCAGATAGTTGATCAGGCCGTCCGCCGACTGTTCGTTGGCCAGGTCGAAATGGCCGTACTTGGTGGCATTGACGGCGCTGGCGGTGAAATCGATGAACTCCCCGGCGTCCACCACGTTGTCGCCGTCGGCGTCGATCCAGGTTTTGATGAAACGCCCGCTGTTGGCCAGGGAGGCGTAACTCCGTTGGGTCGTCAGGTCGGTGGTGGAGTTGTAGTACATCTGGATGCGGGCGTTCCACAGCGGGCTGATTTCGTCGATATCGGCCACGGTGTGGGAGGTGGCGGAGAAGACCGAGCCGTTGTACGAGGTGTAGCGTTTGACCTTGGTGCGAAAGTCGGTTTCGTCGAAGTAGAATTCGATCACCTTGTCGGTGTCGTAGTTGTCCAGCTTGGCGTTGCCGTCGTCCTCGCGCATCCAGCCGAAGGTGTCCACCCACAGGGCTTGCAGGGTGCCCACCCAGGTGACCCGATTGCCTGAACCATCCTGCCGGGAGGGTTCGAAGTAGGCCTGATAGACCGCCCCCTCGCCCCCCGCCGTGGTGGAGACCACCGCCGCCGCCGTGCCCGAGGAGGTGCGCTGCAAAATGTCCTGGAAGGTGCGGTCCAGGGACTCTTCCAACTGAGCCGGGTTGGAGGCGAAGAAATAGGTGTCGGGGATGCCGTCGGGAAGGGCGGTGCCGTTGCTGTTGCTCTTTTTGTCCCACTCGCTTTGCAGGTCGGGGAGGTTGTTGCCGTTGCTGTCCTGGAACGACCCCCACTTGGCGGCGTACCACAGGGGATCCTTGAGCAGGGCGGCGGTGGTGTTGGTGGTGAGATTGTAGACCGCCGTGGTGGTGGGGTCGGTGGCGCTGCAGGTTCCGCACTTCAGGCCGGAGATGCCCGAGGGGGCGGTGAAGGCGTTGGCCCCCGAGTGGAGGTGCAGGCCATCCTGGGTGGTGCCGCTCAAAATGTAGCCGTGGCCCACCTTGTAGCCCAGATTGGCGAAGGGGATGCTGGTGCTGACCATGATCTGGCTGCTGGTGACGGAAAAGTAGATGCTGCCGCCCAGATCCAGGTCGTAGTCGTTGCCTTGCAGGCTGTCCTCCCAGGCCATCAGCGCCTTGCCGGTGGTGACGCCGCCGGTGGTGGTGATGGCTTGGGTCAGTTTGAAATCCACCAGGGAGCAGGGCATGTAGCTTTTGCTCTCGTCCAGGCAGGCGGGCAGCAGGGTGACGGTCTGGTTGGTCGCGCCGCCGGGGACGGCGATCTCCAGCTTGGGGGTTCCGGGGGCCAACTGCACGGCGTAGGTGTCCACATTTTGCGTGCCGTTGAGGGTGGTGGAACCGCTGGCCCGAATGTCGTTGAGGTGGGCGTGATAGGCGATGCCGGCGATGCGGTAGGAGCCCTGTTCCGCCCCGGCCATGGGGCAGATCCCCTTGACGTTCCCCAGGGCGGTGACGTTCTTGGCGGTGCAGATGTTCTGCCCGGAGACATTGGCCACCCCGTTGTCGCCCACGAAATAGGAGCCGTTGATCGACTCGCCGACGCCCACCTGGTTGGTCAGGGCGGTGGAGTTGTAGCTGCTGTCCAGGGCGGCCTCCACGCCGTAGGAGGCCCCGTCCAGTTCGTCGGAGTCCACCGACGGATTGCTGGTGTTGATGGCCACCACGAACAACCCGGCGCAGGAGGTGGTGTTGGTCATGGGGCAGCTCCACGACTGGGGGGTCTCCAGACCGGCGATGAGGCTGGAGTCGCCGGAGCGGTACTGCCCGGTGATCGGTTCGCCCGCCATGTAGCGCAGGGCGTTGAGGTAGATTTCGGAGAAGGGGTTGCCCCAGTTGTAGCAGGCGTTGGTTTCGTTGCCATAAAAATTGACCGACAGGGCGCAGGAGTCGCTGCCCGAGCCGGAGGCGGCGTAGGTCCAGGAGCCGTGCTTGTAGCCGTAGATGCGAAAGAGGGTCCAGGCGTTGATGATCCCTTCCGCCTTGGTGGAGGTGTCATTGACCCCGTTGGGGACGGTGGCCCCTTGGTAGACCTTGGTGAAGTGACCGTCGGTGGTGGTGGCCACCTCCCGGGTCATGCTGCCGATGTCGGTGATCAGGTCGCCGCCGGAGTTGTGCTTGCTGTAGGTGCCGGCCATCATGCCGAAATACATCTGGTCGTTGTCGCCGTAGGTTTGCAGCAGGCCGATGGGCTTGTAGTTGCCGCTGGGATACTGCTTGCACTGCTCTTGATTGATATAGCTGGTGTTGCACGCTTGCACCCGGGCGGTGTAGTCGAAAACCCCCAATCCGGCGTCGGCCTGGGTGGGAAAGGCGCGGGCGGCGTAAAGGTCCGACTTGGAGGGGTCGTTGTAGTTGACGCCGTTGGACGAATCCTCCTCCCGCCAGCGGCACTGCACCACCTCGCCCATGGCCCACAGGGCGTAGTTGCCCTTGGCCACCCGGATCAACGGCGCGGCGGTGACGCTTTGGGAGTAGGTGGCGGAGCTGTCATAAGTGGTATTGCACAGGGTGATGCCGGCCCGGGTTTTGTTGTTCAACGACCACGCCGCCACCGTGCCGGAAGAGTAGGTTTGGATCACCTCGATGGTGACGGTTCCGGTTCCGGTGTTTTTGGCGGTGACGTAACCCAGCATGGCCAGGACGTTGGTGTCGGTGCGGGTGATGCGGACAAAGTCGTTGATCACCCATTCGGTGGTGTTGAAGCCGGAGACGGTGAAGGTTTTGCTCCCGGTCCCGATGGCCACGGAGGTGGCGCTGGTGCGGGTGGCCTCGGTGGGTTGGGAGAAGGGGGTGAGCTGGGGGATGTCCGATCCGTCGTAATATTTGGCGAAGCTGTGGATGTCCATGGGCAGGTAGGCCCGCTCCAGCACCGTGTCGCTGGAGGCGTCGATGCGCCGATGGCCGCCGAAGAGAATTTTGCGGATGGCGTCCATCCGCGTCATGGATCCCCAGTTGAGAAAGTTGCCGCTCCAGTAGCCGGTCAGGTTGCCGCTGCAATATTTATCGCTGGTATTGCCCACCGGCTCGAACCGTTTGTAGGTGGTGCCGTTGTAGGCGTAGGTGGCGTTGTAGGTGTAGCACTTGTAGCTGTCGAAGTAGCCGTAATAGTCCACGTTGTGGGTGTAGCCGGTTTCGGGAACGCCGTCGCCGGTGAGGTCGGTGTAGTCGTCGTAGGCCTTGGTGAAGAGCTGGTGATCCTTGGAGGCGGCCAGCATCACCATGGGCGTCACCGACTGGATCAGATTGACCGGCGTGGTGGAAAACTGGCTCATGGTGTAGGACGACACCTGGCCCCACAGCGGTTGCAGGGCGGCGAGCGCCACCCCCAGCGCCGCCAAGAGCCCCAGGCCCCACCGCGTCATCCCCCCGCTCGAAGGTTGTTGCAGGCGTTCCATGGTCGTTCCCTCTCCCGCCGTCATGCTTGGTTGCGTTCTCAAGATATCCTGCAAGGCCGCCTGTTTTGGCAATGCGCACTTATCGATCATCGGAGAATGGGGTTGGATGAGCCTAGCAATTTCAGACCATTATGACGCATGAATCCTCCCCCATTCTTCGGCTCGTCATTCCCACGAAAGCGGGAATCCAGTCCCGGTTATCGTGTACCAAAGATCGGTCCAGTTCGAAAATATGGCATTTTCATTATGACGCGTGAGCCACTCCAATTTTGAAGCTCGTCATTCCCGCGAAAGCGGGAATCCAGTCCCGGTTATCGTGTACCAAAGATCGGTCCAGTTCGAAAAATATGGCATTTTCATTATGACGCGTGAGCCACTCCAATTTTAAAGCTCGTCATTCCCGCGAAAGCGGGAATCCAGTCCCGGTTATCGTGTACCAAAGATCGGTCCAGTTCGAAAAATATGGCATTTTCATTATGACGCGTGAGCCACTCCAATTTTAAAGCTCGTCATTCCCGCGAAAGCGGGAATCCAGTCCCGGTTATTGTGTACCAAAGATCGGCCCAATTGGGATTTTCATGCTCTATCAACTGTACCTTCCAGGAACGATTCCATTTTTTGATCTGCTTTTCTCTATATAAAGCCTCGGACATCTCCTGGTGCAGTTCAAAATAGACTAATCGGTGGACTTTATGGCGTTTGGTGAATCCATCGATGATATCTTCCCTATGTTCAGAAATTCGTCTAACCAGATCGCTGGTGACTCCTACATACAGAGTTCCGTTGCTTTGACTGGCCAGTATGTAAACGGCAGGCTGTCTCACGTGGGGGGTAGCCTTTTCAAAATCTTGGCATTAGCGCGTCATCAATGGATCGGGGATGGGAATGGCGAGGGAGTACGGGCGGTGAAATGATGCGCCATGGAACCAGGACTGGATTCCCGCTTTCGCGGGAATGACAGCTTTTTGGGAACGGGTTCCGCACTCCTTCCAACTCTCAATATCAGTTGCGGATGACGTGGCGATAGTCGCTGCCGGTCATGGAGCGCGCCCCGCCCGTGCCGCTCAGGCTGCGGCTGCGAATGTCATAGAGGATCTGTCCGCCGCTGGCGGCGGAACCCTTGCCGGTCCCCTCGTACCCCGACATCATCGCCGCCCCCGCCCCGGCGGCCTGAATCAACCCCAGGCGATAGACATACAGATTGGCGGCGAGGTCGTTGCTCCCGTCGGCGTTGAGATCCGCGCCGTAGGCGGCGTCGGTGACGTTGTAGTCGGTGAGGCGATTGGCGTAGCCCGCCGCCGCCTTGTCCTCGTAGAGGTTGTCGGCGACGCTGTCGCCGTTCTGATCCCGGAGGGTCAAGCCGGAGGGCATGGTGAAAAGATTGGCCTGGAGCGACCCCGCCGGATTGGCGTTGCTCGGCCATCCCCGATAGAAGACGTGGTTGTCCAACACCTCGGACATCACCCCCCGGCCCCCTTCCGAGCTTTCCAGGGCGCGGACCTCGAAGGCGGCGTTGGCGCTGATTTTTTGTTCCATGGTGGTGTTTTGCATGCTGTTCACCGCCACCATGGTGAGAATGGCGAGAAACACCAGGGCGGTCACCAGCACATAGCCCCCCTCGCCCCGGGAGGGCGGCGGTGGAAGAGAAGGCGGGCGGGGCGGGAGAGAGGGGCGGACCATGGATCAGCTCCGAATCCGGTTGCGAACCTGAATCACCTTGCCGAACACCTTGCGGTAGTAGGCCTGCACCGAGGTTGCCGGGGCATAGGTGAAGTTGCCGGGCAGGGTGAGATTGCGGGTGTCGGCGTAGTTGGCATCCTTTTCCAAGGCGCGCACCACCAATCCCGCTCGCACGCTGACCACTTCCGACCAGTCGGTCACGCCGCTGGCGACGAAATACCGGTTGGCGGTTCCATCGGCGTCGGAATCGACGCCGTAGGTCAGTTGCAGCTGCTCCACCCCCTCGATCAAGGGCTCTTGGGCCAGGGTTCCCTGGTTGAGGTAGAGACGGGTGAGGGTGGGAATGGGGGAGCCGCCGTCGTCGGTGGAATCGCAGACGTTGTTGGCCCCCTGATCGCTGCACGGGCGGACGAAATAGGCCTCCACCCGAAAGGGATAGTTGAAGGCGGTGATGTTGGTTCCCAGATCGGAGGGGTAGGAGAGGGCGCCCCCGCCGCTGGACTGCAACACCTCCGCCCGACGCCCCGGACCGGCGCGAAGGAAAAACGTGCTGTTCACCGTCTCCCAGGAGGCGGCGGCCCACGCCGCAGGGGTGGAGACCGCCGTGACGTTGCGATAGATCACGCCATTGTAGGTGACGTTTTCCCCCACGTCGTAGGTGGCGTTGGCGCTGTAATCGTAGGCGGCGTCGGGGTCGGCGTAGCGCACCACCACGAGGTCGCTGTTGGCCACGTAATCCGCCGCCGGAATGCAACCGGAGAGGGGCGTGGTGTTGTTGCCCTCGTAGCCCATCACCCCCACCGCCTGCATCGCCCAGCCGCTGGAGCAATCCCCGGAGACGCTCCCCGAGGCGGTGACCACCCGGGTCTCCACGCCACCCCAGTGGTCGGCCATGCGCAACGCCGTCTCCAGCACGTCGGCGGCGAAGCGTCCATTCTCTTGCATATAGGAGAGATTGTCTTGAATGCGATAGCTCACCCGGGAGCCGCTGAACATTTGCGCCACCCCCATCAGCAGCACCAGCCCGAGGGTGAGGGCGATCATGATCTCCACCAGGGTGAATCCGCCGCAACGCCGCCCGGGGAGGGGGCCGACGGGGGCGG
>JADGAP010000110.1 GCA_015231965.1 Magnetococcales bacterium
GATATTCATCCCCCTTGCGGAAGGTGGCGGGATTGTTGCGCATCACCCCCCGCCATCGCGCCAACCCCATGAACCACCAGGGCGAGTCGATCACCCCCCGCTCGGTCAAGGCCTGGGCGACGCCCTCCAACCCCCACCCCTTTTCGATGATCACTTCGGCGGCGGCGGGATTGGGTCGTTGCAAAAATGCCCCAAAATCCCACGCCGCAACCAACAGGGTGGCGATGACCAAGGCCATCGCCACCCAAGGGAGCCCACCACGGCGCGGCGCATCCGCGAATTCGCGTCCCGCCTCGGTCAATGGAAGCGCTTCAACAAAACGCTGGCGTTGGTGCCGCCAAAGCCGAAGGAGTTGGACAGGGCGTACTCTGCCTGAACCTGACGAGCGGTGTGGGGTACGTAGTCCAGATCGCAAGCGGGATCGGGATCGTCCAGGTTGATGGTGGGCGGGATGATGCCGTGATACAAGGCGAAAGCGGTGAAAATCGCCTCCACCCCCCCCGCCGCTCCCAACAGATGGCCGGTCATGGACTTGGTGGAGCTGACCATCAGCTTGCGGGCGTGGTCGCCGAACACATGCTTGACCGCCACCGTCTCCACCACGTCGCCCAAGGGAGTGGAGGTGCCGTGGGCGTTGATGTAGTCCACCTGATCGGGGGAGAGGCGGGCGTCCTTGAGGGCCGCCTGCATACAGCGGCGCGCCCCCGCCCCCTCGGGATCCGGCGCGGTGATGTGATGGGCGTCGCCGGACATGCCGTAGCCCACCACCTCGGCGTAGATCCTGGCCCCGCGTCGGGTGGCCGACTCCAGGCTCTCCACCAACACCACCCCCGCCCCGTCCGACTGGACAAATCCATCCCGGCCTCGATCCCAGGGACGGGAGGCCTTTTCCGGCTCGTCGTTGCGGGTGGAGAGGGCCTTGGCGGCGGCAAAGCCCCCCACGCCCAATTCACACACCGCCGCCTCGGCCCCGCCCGCCAACATGGCGTCGGCCTCGCCCCGCATGATCAGGCGGAAGGCGTCGCCGATGGCGTGGGTGCCGGTGGCGCAAGCCGTCACCACCGAATGGTTCGGCCCCTTCAGACCGTAACGAATGGCGGCGTGGCCCGAAATCAGGTTGATCAGCGACATGGGGATGAAAAAGGGCGAAATCCGCCGCGGCCCCTTCTCCTTCAGAGCGATGGCCTGATTTTGAATCGCCTGCAACCCGCCGATCCCCGATCCGACAATCACCCCAACCCGTTCGGCGTTCTCTTCCGTCACCACCAGCCCGGAGTCCTGCCACGCCATCTGGCAAGCCGCCAAGCCGAAGTGCATGAAGAGATCCATCTTCTTGATCTCTTTGGCGGGAATCCAATCCTCCGCATTGAAATCCCGACACTCCCCCGCGATCCGACAGGTATACTCGGTCGCGTCGAAGCGGGTGATGGGGCCGATGCCGGAGCGCCCCTCCACCACGCCGTTCCAGGTCTTTTCCGTTCCGGTTCCCAGCGGCGTCACCAACCCCGCGCCGGTGATGACCACACGTCGCTCCACGTCTAAACTCCGTCGTTTGGTTCCAAGAGAGGAGTGGACAGGGCAGGGGACGGAAGCGGCGTCCTCCCGCTCCCGTCCCGCGTTCCACGAACCGCGAACCCTATTCCGGACAAAGCGTCCGGAAGGCCGTCATCAATCCATGTGCTCGGTGATGTACTTGATGGCCTCGCGCACGTTGGTGATCTTTTCGGCGGCGTCATCGGGGATTTCGCAACCGAACTCCTCCTCGAAGGCCATCACCAGTTCCACCTGATCCAGGGAGTCGGCCCCCAGATCGTCCACGAACCGGGCGTCATCGGTCACCTGGGCCATCTCCACGGCCAGTTGCTCCTTGACGATCTTCTTGACCCGCTCGGCAATGTCGCTCATCAGTTTTGGTCCCTTTCTCTGTCAATACAATGAGTGCTGTTTCCATCCCCTTGGCCCTGACAACGCGGAAGGGAGCCTCCCCTCCGACGGGCCTCGGGGTGAAAAAACCACCGCGGGATCCTGCCTCCAACGGGCAGGCGGCGCGGTTCATGGCATGAACATGCCGCCGTTGACGTGAATGGTTTCACCGGTGATATAACGCGCCCGCTCGGAGGCCAGGAAGGAGACGGCCATGGCCACGTCCTCCGGCGCCCCCATGCTCCCCAGGGGAATTCGCGCCAGAATAGCCTCCCGCGCCTCGGGTTTCAACTTGCCCGTCATGGCGGTGGCGATAAATCCCGGGGCCACGCAGTTGACGGTGACGTTGCGGCTGGCCACCTCCTGGGCGACGGAGCGGCTGAAGCCGATCAATCCGGCCTTGGCGGCGGTGTAGTTGGCCTGCCCGGCATTGCCCGTCATCCCCACCACCGAGGCGATGTTGATGATCCGCCCCCAGCGGGCCTTGATCATCGGCTTGATGGCCAGCCGGGTGAGGCGGAAAATGCTGGTGAGATTGACCTCCAGCACCTTGTCCCACTCGTCGTCGCTCATCCGCAGCAGCAGGTTGTCCCGGGTGATGCCGGCGTTGTTCACCAGAATGTCGAACCGTCCGTGCTGTTGCAGGGTGTGGCGCACCATCTCTTCCATGCAGGGGCGGGAGGTGACGTCGGCCTCGTAGGCCTCCGAGTCGGGGGAGAAGACCCGAACCTCCTCCAGCGCCTCGATGATGCGGATGGATTCGTTGCTGACGATGACGATCCGCGCCCCCATCCGGGCCAGTTCGATGGCGATGGCGCGACCGATGCCGCTGCTCCCGCCGGTGACCACGGCCACCCGACCGGCCATGCCGAATGCCTTGACAAGATCGCTCATCCCCTGGCCCCACCCTTCCCCACGAAAAATCTTCCGACGAAGCCCAACCCCCGCCCCGAGGGACGAACCGGATTCACCTCACAGGGCGTCCAACGCGGCCAAATCCTCGGGTCCGTTGAGGGTGAAAACCCGAACCGAGTCGTCGATGCGCTTGATCAGACCGGAAAGCACTTTGCCGGTTCCCACCTCGACAAAGGCGTCCACCCCCAGCTCCAGCAGCCGACGCATCGACTCCTCCCAGCGCACCGAGCCGGTGACCTGCTCCACCAGCAGCCGTTTGCAAACCTCGCCGGAGGAGGTCTCGGCAGCGGTGACGTTGGCGACGAGGGGAACGGACAACTCCTGGAACGCCACCCCGGCCAGGGCCTCGGCCATGCGCTGGGCGGCGGGGGCCATCAGCGGCGAATGGAAGGGGGCCGCCACCGGCAGGGCCAGACAGCGCCGCGCCCCCCGTTCCTTGGCCAGGGCCATGGCCCGTTCCACCGCCCCCTTGTGACCGGAGATCACAATCTGCCCCGGACCGTTGAAATTGGCGGGGACGCACACCTCGCCGGTTGCGGCGGCGGCGTCGCGGCAGACCGCCTCCACATCCTCCCGGGTCATGTTGAGCATGGCCGCCATTCCCCCGACCCCGGGGGGCGTGGCATGGCGCATCGCCTCGCCCCGCAGCCGCACCAGCCGCACCGCGTCGGCGAAGGAGAGGGCCCCGGCGGCGCACAGCGCGGCGTACTCCCCCAGGGAGTGGCCCGCCACGTAATCCGGACGCGCCCCCGTCCGCTCGCATACCAGACGAAACGCCGCCACCCCGGTGGTCACCAGGGCGGGCTGGGTGTTTTCCGTCAGGGTCAAGGTTTCCGCCGGTCCGTCAAACATCAGTCCGGTGAGAGAGAAGCCCAGGGCCTCGTCGGCCTCGGTCAGGGTCGCCGCCGCCGCGCCGCCCGCTTCCCGCAACGCCTTGCCCATCCCCACCGCCTGGGAGCCCTGTCCGGGAAACAAAAACGCCGTCTTGCCCATGATTGCCATCCTATCCCGTGTGATGAAAGGAGGTCATTTTCCCCGATTCGCCCTGCCGCGTCCAGTCCGTCATGACGCACTGCAAAAAAAGACCCTGACCGAGGGTCAGGGTCCGGGGTCACAAGGAGAGCGTGGAAAACGTACAAAGCAACAATTTTAATTCCATGCACTGCCCAGCGGCGACCGATAAATCCTGGTCTTTCAATATTCTTCCGCCCCACAAGGGTTTGCTGTATTTTTTGCCATTGAGCGCGAACAAATCCTCCATGCGGTGCGCGGGGGGAGGGTTGTGATTGACGCTTTCCGGATTTCCGCCGGGCGGGGAGCCCTTGCTTCCAGCCAATTTCTGGATGGCGGATGAATAGGGAAGCAACCACGCCTCGAAATCATGCTGGGCGGCATGGGGGTGAAATCGTGGTTCCCGACCCACCCATTGGCGCATCTTCTCCTTGGCGTCGGCGGCGTTCTGAAACAGCGGCAGTCCTTGGCGATCCAGCACCCCGTAGACATCGCTCAACGCCACCGCATGATCATAATCTCGCAGCGCATGGTCCACCAGTCGTTTCAACGCCTCTTCCTTGGGCAAGCCCCCATTCTGGGGAAAACCACGGATCGTGGGCATTCTTCCGGCCAATCGCTGCTCCAGATGGCGTCGCAAATGGGGAAGAAACATTTTCTCGGTCTCTCCCTCGACGATGAAAGCGATTTTCACGCTCACGACCGCCCTCCCAGCACCCCCATGCGCCAGAGTTCATCCAGGCTGTAGTCCGTCAACCAGTGGGCCAGATCCAACTGCTCGGCGGGGGTGGCGGTGGTCATTCCCTCCTCGTCGATGTCCATGATCACCACCTCCTCGGGCTTCAGATAGCCCACCAAACGGTCGGAGTGGGTGGCCACGAGGATCTGGGAGCGGCGGGAGGCGTCGCGCAGCAAATGCCCCAGCAGATTCAACCATTCCGGATGCAGGCTCACCTCCGGCTCGTCCAGCAGGATCATCCGGGAGGGTTCGGAACTGTAGAGCAACGTGGTCAGCCAAAGGAAACGAAGCGTTCCCTCCGACAATTGATGGGCGTACAACGGACGGGTGAAATTTCGATCCTTCCACGACAACGACAACATCCCCGCCGCCGCCGGAGGAAACTGCATTCCCCCGAAACCGGGAAAGGCGGTTTGCAGCGTCGCCTCGATCTCGCCGAAGCGCTCCGGATCGGTCTCGCGCAACGTGTAAAGGCAGGAGACGAGATTCTCCCCGTCGGAGCCCGGATGTTTGGCGGGAAACATGGGCTGCGGCAGCCGCACCGGGGAACGGGGCGAGACGTTCAGGGCGTGAAAATAGCGGGAGGAGGAAAGAGCGTTGCGAAAGGATTCCGGCAGCTGAAACATCCGGGGAACCTGGGCGAGGGCGGATTCTTGAGCGTTATGCACCCAGGTCGGCTTGACTCCCGCCCCCTGTTTTTTGATGGCCTTCTCGCCTACGTCGTAATAACGGATATCGTCAAAACGCGCCTGGATATGATAGAAAGGGGGGGGCGTGATATTTTTCTGCTGCGACAGGATCTCGGACTCGATGCCATAGGATTGCCCTCGCGACGCCAATCGAAGGGTGTATTCCAGCGGGGCACCTTCCACGGCCTCCATGGAGAGGCCCAAGGTCAGAGAATCCGCATGATCCAAGGTCAACACCGCGCCCAGTCCGCCGAAATCGGTGAGGCGCTGGTTCAATCCGCCGCTCGCCGAAGCGGAAAGCAGCGAGAACACGTCCAGCAGAGAACTTTTTCCCACGCCATTGGCACCGATCACGACCGTCAAGGGATTCAATGCCAGATCGAGATCCAGCAAGCGGCGGAACCCCTTGACGGTCATGCGGTCGAATCGGCTCATGACACCTTACCCCTCGCTCGCCTGCAGGCTGGCGAAGACGAAGGCGGCGAAGGCGCGGGACTCGGCCTCGCTGGCGAAGGTGGGGGTGGCGACGTGGCTGCCGTCGTCGGGCCACCACTCCACATGGCAGTGGCGCTCCTTGCGACCCGTTCCCCGGGCCACCTGGCAGACGATGCGGGCTGGGGCCGCCTCCTCCATGGCCCGCCACGCCTTGTCCATGGCCCGCTGCGCCTCCAGCAGATCGGAGACATAGTGGGGCGTCTTGCCCTTGCCGTTTTTCTCTCCCAGGGCGCGGGCCACCAGCTTGTCCCGCTCCCGGGGCTCTTCCACCGCCTGCCAACGGGCGTGCAACTCCTCGACGGTCGGCATGGTCGATCCCCCTTTCCGCTTCAGGAGCCCTCCGATCACACGCTGGGGGCGCGGATCAGTTCGTCCTTGATGTTGTTCAACTCGATGAAGTCGTCCGCCTGGCGCCGCAGTTCGTCGGCGATCATCGGGGGCTGGGTCAACAACGAGCTGACCACCGTCACCCGTTTGCCCATGTGCTGCAACGCCTCCACCATGCTGCGGAAATCCCCGTCGCCGGAGAAGAGGACCGCATGGTCGAAATGGGGGGCCATGGTCAACATGCCCACGCCGATCTCAATGTCCATGTTGCCCTTGGTCCGCTTGTGGCCGCTCACCGGATCCACGTACTCCTTGATCGGCTTGGTGACCACGGTGTAACCGTTGTAGGCCAGCCAGTCCACCAGGGGGCGGATGGGGGAGTACTCCTGCTCGTCGCCCAGGGCGGTGTAATAGTAGGCCCGCAGCAGGCGGCAGCGGGATTGGAAAAACTCCAGCAGCTTTTTGTAGTCGAAGTCGAAGCCCAGGGAGCGGATGGCCGCGTACAAGTTGGAACCATCGATAAAAACGCAGACCCGTTGCTCTGGATAGAACATGTTGAGGGACGCTTTGGTCCGAACGATGGGACGGCTCATGAAGGACTCCTCTTGAAAAAGTAGTAAATGGGACGTCGTATCGGACGCTCCGATGATAAACCCAGACCCAACAGCTTTTCATGCCTCGATGCGCCCGAACGAAGGCCCCACCCGGTCTTCCCGTCCGGATCCGCGCCCCGCCCCGCCGCCATTCCTCAAAACTTCCGCCGCATGAAACTGGGAATGTTCCCGCGCCCCGCGCGCGCCTCCGGAAGGGCGCAGGAGCAGGGGACGAAAACATGCGGGAAGACCCCACGCCGAGGCGCGATCCATCGTAAGTCGGTCAGAAAACCCTCGCATCGCCCAAGGGGACGAATCAGGGCTTGTAAAACGGGACTCCTTTCCACCGACCCGAACCACCAGGGCGACGGAAAAGCGCGAAGCAGAGAGGGGAGGACGGCTGAGGCTTGAATTTGGAGCGGGAGAGGGGATTCGAACCCCCGACTTCAACCTTGGCAAGGTTGCACTCTACCACTGAGTTACTCCCGCGGCAGCCGATCTAAATGGCTTAACAAATCAAGGGGGCCGTTCCGCCCGAACTGTCTGATCGCCCTCCGATCACTGGCTCAATCCCTCGCACCAACGCCGAATCGCCGCTCCGGCGGGGAGAGGAAAAAGCTGGAGGCCGGGGTGGGATTTGAACCCACGAGTGGAGGTTTTGCAGACCTCTGCGTTAGCCACTTCGCCACCCGGCCGGTACGCCACGCCAAAAGCCGGTTCCGCGCCGTTCGTCGTGGGGACGGGGACGCAGGCGGCGTTGGAGCGGGAGAGGGGATTCGAACCCCCGACTTCAACCTTGGCAAGGTTGCACTCTACCACTGAGTTACTCCCGCCCTTCGGCCCGCCGACGCCAAAGCCTTGCGGCCATGACATCGGGGAATGGGGGGGGAGTTTACGAATCTTCGTCCCATCCGTCAACCGGCTTTGCGCAAGAAAGACGACGAAATCACGATTCCGCCCGAATTCGGGGCCAAGCGTCGGCCATGTAGTCGTACCCCGACCACAGCGACAAAAAGGTGGCGACGTACAAACACCCCACCCCCAGCGACTCCAACGACCAGGGAAGGAAGGGCAATCCATCCCGCAACATCAGCAAAATGATGGCGGTCATCTGGAAGGCGGTTTTCCATTTGCCGACCAACGAGACGGGAACGCTGCTCTTGAGCCCGGCCATGTACTCCCGCAGGGCCATGATGATGATTTCCCGACCGGTGATCAGCAGCACCAGCCCCAGGGGGGCGTGGCCCTCGGCCAGCAGCAGCAGCAGCGCCGACAGCACCAGCAGTTTGTCCGCCACCGGGTCGAAAAAACGCCCGAAGGGGGTCATCTCTCCCCGGGTGCGGGCGAGGTAGCCATCGGCCCAGTCGGTCAGGGCGGCCACCCCGAACACCGCGGTGGAAAGCAGCAGCCCCCACCGTCCCGGTGCCAGAATGGCGCAGGCGACAAAGACCGGAATCAACACGATCCGCGAGGTCGTCATGATGTTGGGGAGATTCATGCCCCGAACCGTTCCCTTGTGTCCGTTCGTCGCGCCGAGGGGTTCTTGGATGTGGATCAAACCGTCATTATTGAATCGAATCCCGTCGGGTTGCAACACGGAAAGCCTTGCGCCGCCCCATCTTCCTCACGTTTGGCCGCGAAAATGGCGAAAAATGCGCTTCGCCAACTCCCGGGGCAGCCCGGGAACCTCCGCCAGGGCCGATTCCTCCGCCTCCCGCACCCCCTTGAGGGAGCCGAAATGACGCAGCAACGCCTTTTTCCGCGCCGGCCCCACCCCGGGAACGTCGTCCAACCCCGAATGGAGCCGTTCCGCCCCCCGTCGTTGGCGATGAAATCCGATGGCGAAACGGTGCGCCTCGTCGCGAATGTTTTGCAGCAAAAACAATACAGGGGAGTTGGCGGGCAGGGAAAGGGGGAGGTCCAGCCCTGGGATGAAAAGCCGCTCCCGCCCGGCGTTGCGTTCCGGCCCCTTGGCCAGGGCGACGAAGGCCACGCCGGTCAGTTGCAGCTCCCCCGCCACCCGCAGGGCGGCGTTCAACTGGGGCAGACCGCCGTCCACCACCACCAGCTCCGGCCACTCCCCCCGCCCCGCGACCGGGGGGGGAGGGGAGGGAGGAGGGGGAGAGGGGGAGGCGGAGGACGGCTCCGACGCCTCCTCCCCCCCGGACGCCTCCTTTTCTCTCTCTCCGTCCTCCTCCTCCTCTTTTTTCAGGCGCAGAAATCGGCGGGTCAGCACCTCCTCCATGCGGGCCGTGTCATCGGGCAGGGTGAGATCCTTGAGACCGTACTTGCGGTATTGATCCTTGCGAAATCCCCCCGGCCCCAGGACGATCATCCCCCCCACCGGTTCGCCGCCCTGCAGGTGGGAGATGTCGAAAACCTCCACCCGCTCCGGGGCCGACGCCAGCCCCACGACCTCCCCCAACTCCTCCAGACGCTGCCGCAACGCCCCCTGATCGCGCAACTCCCGGGCCAGGGCCTCCCGGGCGTTGGCCTCGGCCATGAGAATCAAATCCCGCCGCGGCCCCCGTTGGGGAACCCGCAGCGTCACCGCCCCGCCCCGCCGTTCGGCCAGGGCCGAGCGCAACCACCCCTCCTCTTCCGGGGTGGCGTTGAACAAAATCTCCGGCGGCGGGAGCTTGTCCTGGTAAAACTGCGGCACAAAGGCCGCCAGGGTCTCGGCGGGGGTCAAATCCTCGGCGTGACGGGGGAAAAAGGCCCGGTTGCCCAGGTTGATCCCTCCCCGGATGAAAAACACCTGAATGCAGCACCCGCCCCCCTCGTTCACCGCCGCCGCCACGTCCAGGTCGCCGTCGCCCATCTCCCGCCCCCCCGCCCCGGGGGCCGCCAGATTGACCCGCCGCCGCTCCTGCACGTGGGCGATGGCCTGGATGCGATCCCGCAGCAGCGCCGCCTCCTCGTACTCCCGCCGCTCCGCCGCCCCCCACATCGCCCGGGTCAGGGCCTCCACCAGTTGGGTGTCCTTGCCCTCCAGAAAGAGGCAGACCTCCTGGATCCACCCGCCGTAGACCTCCCGCGTGGTTTTGCCGCAACAGGGGCCGGAGCAGCGGCGAATCTGGTATTGCAAGCAGGGGCGCTTGCGCTGGGCGAACTGGGCGTCGTCGCACTGCCGGATGGGAAAAAGCCGTTGCAGCAGCTTCAAGGTCTCCCGCACCGAGGAAGAGGAGGGATAGGGGCCGAAATAGCGCCCCGGCTCCCGTCGATCCCCCCGATAGAGGGTGAGCCGGGGAAAAGGGTGATCGCTCTCCAGCCGCAGGTAGGGGTAGGATTTGTCGTCCCGCAAAAAAACGTTGTAGCGGGGCTGGAACGCCTTGATCAGATTGGCTTCCAGCAGCAGGGCCTCGTTTCCCGTGGTGGTGACGGTCCACTCCAGCCCCTGGGCCAGGCCGATCATGGTCTGAATGCGGGGAGTCAACCGTTCCAGATTGGCGAAGTAGGAGGAGACCCGCTTGCGCAGATCCTTCGCCTTGCCCACGTAGAGCAGCCCCCCGCCGCCGTCGAGGTAGCGATAGACCCCCGGCTGATGGGGCAGCAGGGGCAGTTGGGTTTTGAGAGGGTGTTCGGTCATCCCGCCGCGTGGCGGCGCGGCGCCCACAGGGAGAGTCCGAAGCCAAGGAAGACCATGGGCAGGCTGAGCCACTGCCCCATGCTCAAGCCCAGGGAGAGCAGCCCGAGATGGGCGTCGGGCTCCCGGGCGAACTCCACCACGAAGCGGCTGAGGCCGTACCCGGCGATGAACACGCCGATGAGAAAGCCCGGCGGTTGGGCCTTGCGCCCCAGGAACATCAACACCGCGAAGAGCAGCAGCCCCTCCAGAGCGGCTTCGTACAATTGGCTGGGGTGGCGGGGAACCGGTCCGGCGTTGGGAAAGACCATGGCCCAGGGGACGTCGCTCATCCGGCCCCACAGTTCACCGTTGATGAAATTGCCGATGCGCCCGAAAAACAGCCCCACCGGAACCGCCGGGGCGGCCAGATCCGTCACTTCGAGGAACGACAAACCCTGCTTCCGACTGAACCACCAGCCCGCCAGCAGACAGCCCATGAATCCGCCGTGGAACGACATCCCCCCTTCCCACACCTTGATGATGTCCAGGGGCGCGGCGAGGTAGACGGCCGGTTTGTAGAAAATCACGTAGCCCAATCGCCCCCCCAGGACCACGCCGACGATCAGCCAGACCATCAAATCCCCCACCCCGTCCGCCGTCAGCCGCGGCAAAAACCGTTGCGCCCGGTGGGTGATGAGGGGCCAGGCCAGCAAAAACGAGAGGGTGTACATCATGCCGTACCAGCGCAGGGCCAGGGGGCCGATTTGCAGCATCACCGGGTCGAGGTGGGGATAGGCGATCATGGCGAAACCATCCTTGAGCCGGAAGCGAACCGGCGTTGACAGGCGTCAGCGGGGCGAAGCGGGCGGCGGGGCGAGCGGATCAATCCGAGGCGATCCCGCCTTCCTCCTCTCCGTCGGGAACGGGGGGGCTCTCCGGGTAGCATCCCAAAATTTTCACCGACGTGGTGTAGAACGCAAGCTCCTCCAGGGCCAACTGGCGCCGGGGCTCGTCGGGACGCCCCTGGAAATCCAGATAAAAATGGTAGGTCCAGTTTTGTCCGGGAATGGGGCGGGCCTCCAGCTTGGTCAGGTTGATGCCATTGGTGGCGAACCCCCCCAGGCATTTGTAGAGCGCCGCTGGAATGTGCCGCGCCTCGAACAACAGGCTGGTCTTGCACGGCACCCCCGCTTCGGGGTGAACCGCCTCCTTGGCAATGAGGATGAAACGGGTGGTGTTGAGGCGGTTGTCCTGGATCTCCCGCTCCAACAGCTCCAGACCGTACAACCCGGCGCACAGCTCCGAGGCGATGGCCGCCTCCGTCGGATCCCCCCGCCGGGCCAACTCGGCGGCGGCCCCGGCGGTGTCGTAGACCGCCCGCTTCTCCCAACCGCATCGTTGCAAGAATTGGTGGCATTGGGCCAACGCCTGGGGATGGGAGCACACCACGCGAATCGCCTCCCGCGTCCCGCCCCGCATCCCCAGCAGGCAGTGCCGCACCCGTTGATAGTGTTCCCCCACGATGTGCAGCCGGTTGGTCTTGAGCAGGTCGTAACTGTCGGAGATCACGCCGGCGGTGCTGTTTTCCACCGGCAGCATGCCCATGTGGGCGTCGCCCCGCTCCACCGCCGCGAACACCTCGTCGAAGGTGCGGCAGGGCAGCGTCTCCATTTCGGGCAGACGCTCCCGGCAGGCCTGTTCGCTGTAAGCCCCCCGCATCCCCTGGAAGGCCACGATCTTTTTTTTCCTCACGGGCGACATGACCATCCTCTCGTTGCGGCGGCGCTCTCCCCCGGATGAGCGCGCATGCTCGCTCCCCTCGGGGAAAAAAAGGACAGCTTATACCAAGGTGCCATGAAAAAGCGACCGCCTCGCGCGCAAATTTTTCCAGAACATGATGAAGTATCTTGCGAAATGTGACTGCGGGTCCAGGGGGATCATCCCCCTGGCGGGTCCAGGGCGGA
>JADGAP010000111.1 GCA_015231965.1 Magnetococcales bacterium
GAGGGGGGGGGCGAGGCGGGTCGCGATCTCCGGCAGCCGCTCCAGGGCGCCCCGCACCGCGCCTAGGTCCCGGGGCGAGGCCCGGCCCAGGGCGATGCGACCGGTGAGTCGTTCCAGGTCGGGGATCCCCTTCAGCCGCTCCCGCATCTCCTCCCGCTCGTCGTCCCGGCGGAAGAGCCACGCCGTCGCCTCCTGCCGACCGCGAATCAGATCCAGCCGACGCAGCGGCAGGTTGATCCATTGGGCCAGCAGACGGCTTCCCATGGGGGTGGCGGTGTCGTCCAGGGCCTCCAGCAGGCTCCCCTTGCGTTTGCCGTCTCGCAGACTGACGTTGATCTCCAGGTTGCGGCGGCAGGTTTCATCCAGGGTGAGGTACTCTTCCGGATGGGTTCGGGTGAGGCCGGTGACGTGGGCCAGATCGCTTTGCTGGGTCTGGCGGCAGTACTCCAGCAGCACCCCGGCGGCGGCCTGGCAGGCGGGAAGGTCGCCGATGCCGAAGCCATCGAGAATCTCCACCTGAAAGTGTTCCCGCAGCACCCGGGCGGAGTGGCCGGGGTCGAAGGCCCAATGGCCGTGGCGGGCCATCCGTTTTTCCCAGTTGAGCAACTCGGTGGGAAGGGGGAAGTCTTCGGGGATGAGGATTTCCGGGGGTTCCAGGCGGGAGAGTTGGGAGGCGGCGTGGTCCCAGGAGGTGAGGGGGGTGACTTCAAAATCTCCGGTGGAGAGTTCGATGGCGGCGAGGGCCATCTCCTTGCGACCCCGTCCTCCCTTGAGGTCGATCACCGCCAGGCAGCCCAGATAGTTGCCGGTGCGGGGTTGCAGCAGATCCTCGTCGATCACGGTTCCGGGGGTGACGACGCGCACCACTTCGCGGCGTACCGGTCCCTTGCCGCCGGGGGGTTCCATCTGTTCGCAGATGGCCACCCGCTGCCCTGCCGCCAGCGCCTTGTAAAGGTAGGTTTTGAGGGCGTGGACCGGAATCCCGCACATGGGGATGGGCTCTCCCCCCAACTCTCCCCGGGAGGTGAGGGTCACTTCCAGGATGGGGGCGGCGAATCGGGCGTCTTCCAAAAATAGTTCGTAAAAATCCCCCATGCGATAGAAGAGCAGGACGTTGGGATGCTCCCCCTTGATGGTGAAATATTGCCGCATCATCGGGGTGAGTTGATCCCGCGGGGGGCTGGTTTTGCCGGTCTTGGGTCTGACGGAGGACCATTCGATGGTCTCGACGGCCTCGCCCGGTTCGATGGCCTCGGCAGCCTCGGCAACCCCGCCAGCTTGGTTGGATGAGATGGTTTCGACGGTCTCGCTGGGCTGGGCGATCCGGGTCGGCTTGGCGGTCTTGGGGGGGCGTTTGGGCGTATTCATGGGGCGGATCCGGGGGAGGGGGTCGAGGTGCGGCGAACCATTTCGCCGGGGCTGGACCAGACTCCCCCCAGATGATCCCGGAAAAAGGCGAAAAAGTCTCGGCAACGCATGAGAAGTTGGTCCCGATCCTCGGGGGTGCGGACGTAGGGGGTGTGTCCGGGCTGGAGGGAGGGGGAGTGGAAGGAGAGGACGAAGATCCTCACCCCGTCGCGGCGCAGGGCGAGGGCGAGGCGGCGCATGTCGGGGAAGGTGAATCCTTCCGGCGAGAGGCGAATCCGGTTGAGCAGCCCGAAGCGGCTCATCGCGCCGCGCCAGTGGAGCGCCTTGGCCCAGGGTTGATCGCCCATGGGATAGAGATCGGCCCCCCAGGGGCGCAGGGGTCCGGTCCAGCCGCCGGTGGAGGGGATCTCCAGTACTCCCTGGCCGAAGCGGAAGGGGAGGCAGGGGAGGCGGGTGTAGTCGGGTCCGCCGTCGGCGGTCATGTCGAAGGGGGGACCGGCGCTGAGGTCCACCCGATAGCCCAGCTCGCCGAGAATGGCCCCGGTGTGGGGTCCGAGGCCGTAGCGTCCGGCGCGGTAGGCGATGGGTTGGCGGCCGAAGGCGGCGGCGAGGCGTTGGGTGAGGCGGCGCAGCTTCGCTTTTTCCAACTCCCTTGGCAGATTGCCGGGGTAGCTGTGGAAGGATGAGAGAGTTTCGTCGAAGGGGGGCGTGACCCAGGGGTGGAGGTGAGCCCCCAGTTCCGCCCGTTGGTCGCGAAAGAAGGGGCGCAGGATTTCGGCGGCGGCCTCGTCATGGGCGACGGGGTAGGTGACGGCCCAGCAGGGGAGGAGGCCGAAGGATTCGCACAGTTCCTGGAACCGGGGGGCCTCTTGCAGGTGATCCACGGTGTGGGAGGTGCGATCGAAGGGGGCGGACCAGTCGAAGGCCTCCTCGGTGTCCACCACCACCAGCAGGCGGGGCGGGGCCTCCGCCGGGTCCGGGGGCGGGGGGGCGCGGCCCGGAAAGAGGGGGGCGAGGGGATCGGCGGTTGGGGCGGAGGCAGGGTTCATGGGGGGCCGATTCAGGCGGCGGAGGGTCCGCCGCCGTCGAAGACGTGGCGGCGATACCAGTCGAAGGTGCGTCGGATCCCTTCCGCCAGATCGATTTGGGGGCGATCGGGGATGACGGCGAAGGTATGGCTCATGTCGGGGCGGCGGCGGGAGGGGGAGCCGGGGGTTTCCGGCAGGGGGAGGATCGTCAGTTTCCGGCCGACGGTCTCGACCACGAGGCGGGCCACCTCGCCGATGGGAATTTCGGGGCCGGGGGTGCCGAGGTTGAAGGTTCCTCCGACGGCGGCGGGGGCTTGGGCCAGGGAGATCAGTTGCCCCACCCCGTCCTCGACGAAGCAGAAGGTGCGCTGGTGGGCGACGGAGGCCACTTCCAGGGTCTCCCCGTCGTGGGCGCGGTAGGCCTTGCGCAGCAGTTCGGGGATGACGTGGACCAGGCCCATGCGGGGTCCATACACATTGTGCGGTCGGACGAGGGTGACGGGGAGTCCCGCATGGAGGCACATGGCCTCGCCGTACAATTTGGAGAGCATGTAGCTGGTGCGGGGGTGGTTCAACGCCGTCAGGGCGATGGGGGTGGATTCGGGGGTGGGGATGGGCAGGTCGAGATAGAGCAGCGATCCGGCGTAGACCTCGCTGGTGGAGGTGAACACGAGCCGGGAGAGCCGGGTTTGTCGTCGGGCCGCTCGCAGGACGTTTTCCAGCATCCGGACGTTGCCGGTCAGCACGTCGTAGGGGCGTTCCAGCACATGTTGGACGCCGATGATGGCGGCCAGGTGGAAAATCAGGTCGTAGTCGGCGGGCAGGTCGTCGAGGGCGGACGGGTTGAGCAGGTCGGCGGTGAGGAGTCGGACGTTGGGTCGGGTGGTGAGTTGTTCCAGGAAGGGGTCGTGGACGGCGCGGGCGAAGTTGTCCAGCAGATCGAGGGCGTGGTGGTCGGATGAGGCCAGGAGGGAGGCCAAGTGACCGCCCATGAATCCCGCACCGCCGGTGATCAAAATCTTGGCCATGAGTGGAGGCCTCGCGCTGATGTACCGCACCCAGTTTCCTGGACACAAGGTTGTTGGGAACTTTTTTCCCTCATAACCCACCATTTCGGGGGACGCTCTCCCCCGTACTCCCTGGGATGGATCTTTTTTAAGGCAAAAACAAGGGGATGAGGTTGGAAGAGGCCGGACGGATCCGGCCCCTTCCTTGCTTCGGACCCTGCACGGCGCTCGGGTCGCGTCCCCGCGTTGCCCTGTCTCCCGGCAGGCTGATCGGCATTGTACCCCTCTTCGACCTGTCCTTTCCACCAACTCTTCCAAGGCCATCGTTCATGCGGCGGACTTCAGGAAATGATGCCCTTCCCAATCTGCCCGTGTCCATCAACGTCGAATTGCGATATTCTCCGGATCTTTCTGGAGGCGGTTCCATTCTCCAGGAACAAAATCGCGGAACGCCCCCTCTCATCCGCGCCCGTCCACATGATCTTTCGGTTGAATTTGAATCGCTCGGCGCAAAGGAACCTGCCATGGACGCCCCCCTTGGAGAGAGCTTTCGCATCCTGGTGGTGGATGACGAGGTGGAGTTGCAACGCTCCATCCAAAAATACCTGATGTTCCAAAGCGAATTTCCCAACCTGGAGGTCATGGGAGCGGGAAGTTTCGCGGACGGATTGGAGAAAGCGGAGAGTTTCCGTCCCCTGGTGATCTTGCAGGACATCAATCTGCCCGACGGCAACGGTCTGCAACTGATCCGGCAGATCAAACGCACCTACCCGGTCATTCAGTGCATCGTCATCACCGGGGCCAGCGACTTTGAGCGGGTGTTGGACGCCATGGCCTTCGGTGCCGCCGACTATCTCAAAAAGCCCCTGGACATGGAAATTTTAAGCCTTGTCGTCCGTAACGCCATGGAACGGTGCCAGCGCTGGGGGGGGCTGCTGCAAGAAGAGTACAACGCGGGGACGCAAGAAGAAGAGGCCTGAGCCTCAACGACACTCCCCCCCTCCCGGCCACGCGAAGGGGGGGAAAGCGGAAGGGTTCCCTGGGGAGAGTCCATCGGGTCGGAAAACCCCGCGCCAAGAATGGGCGGGTCAGCGGGTCATGGCTTGGCGGAGGAACCAAAAAACGACTGGAAGTTGGCCATCATCTCCTTGCGGGCGATGGCGCGGGCCTCGGGGGATTTATACGGGGTGGAAGAGTAGGTTCGCACTTGCTCCTCGCCCAGCCGACCGCCCCGGGAGCGCATGGCCTCCCAAATTTCCTGCTGGCGAATGGTGTTCACCAACTCCTTGAGTCCGGTCAGGGCGGCGGACTGCTGTAGGTTTTGAAACAAAATGCGGCAAACGCTCTTGGCTCTTTCGTCACAGGCACCGTCCGGCTTCAAGTGGCTATTGACCAGACCGGTCAAACGCAGGGTCAGCCCTCCCGCCGGGGTGATCTCCACGTTGACCTCGGTATTGAGGGCCAACTCCTTCCAGTCCACGGGCAGGCAGCAGATCATGTCCCGCAGACCGATGCGCAGCAACTGCCCCTTGATGGGACCACCCCGGGGGGGGAGCAGCGTCACCGCCGCCGTTTGTTTGTCCTTGACCACCACGCCCATGTGCTGACTGATTTCGTCGTAGATCCCCAGCGACACGCTCAGCCCGAAAATTTCCGTCTTTTCGATGATGTGCAGGCCCAAGCCGGTCTCCCCCACATGAACCACCCGGCACGGGTATTCGTTCAGGGAGCCTTGCAACTCAATGTGCAAGCGGCCCTCGTCCCCCTTTTTCACCTCCGCGGGCACCCGCCCCAACTCCAAAAACACCCCGCCCACCGCCACGTTGCCCGATCGCCCGGGAATGGGGCGACCGCCGTTAATTACGATTGTCATTTCATGATGGTACGGAATACGGGCGTAACGCCGCTGGGAACCGGGGTCCGAATCCGGCTTGAAAAGGGAGCCCTTGGCGGAGGGAGACGGCGGGGAGGAGAGAACCGACATGGGGCGTCATCCAGTTGACCTTGCGACACCAAGGGCCGCGAGTTTCCTTTGAAAAAGCCCTTCCCGATTCCAACCGGGAGCGATCATCCCTGGCCCAATCCATTCTCACAATGTCTCAACGTATCTACTAGATTTTATAATAAATTCCAAATTTGTCAAGAGGAGACGCGACTTTGGACCACCATCCGGGAAAATGCGAACCATCGCCATCATGAATGAATCCCCGGCGCGAGGAGAGCCCGTTGCCTTGCCGATGGAACGCCTCCCCGCCGGAAGCGTCAAAGCGGGGTCTCGAAAAATTGGCTGTACTTGCGGTCCTCGCTGAGGATATGGCGCACGATCCAATCCTCGAAGAAGCCCACGAACTCCTGATCGGGGCGATACTGGCGGGATTTCAGATGGTCTCGCATCGCCTCCACCTGGGTCATCAGCCGCTGGTGTTCCCGGCGATGGTTTTCGTATCCGGGATAGTGGTTTTCCCGCAGCAACGCCTCCTCGGCCTCGAAGTGAAAACGGGCGTAGTGGATCAAAAAGTCGACAGCCTCCCGCGCCACCTCGGATTCGCCGGACTTGAAGGCGCGGCGCACCTTTTCTCCCATGGCGAACATCCGCTGATGATGGGCGTCCATCTCCCCCACCCGCACCTCGTATTCGCTTCGCCAGCCGAAACTGCCCCGCCCTTCCAGATTCAACGCCAGTTTCATGCGGCGGGCGTGGGACTCGTAGAGCTTCCAACGGACGATGGGGATTTGCCGCAGCATGTCGCTGGCGATCCAGTACCCCTCCAGCACCTCCACGGTTTGCAGAGAGCAGAGGGGCGGGGTTTGAAAGATGGAAACCTCCTCGCCAAAGAAGTCCCCCGTCGTCAGGGTTTCCATCACCTCTTCGCCCATGGTCCGTTGGAGTCGCCCCTTGCGAATCAAGAACAGGCTGTCCGGATCGACCTCCACCTGCTGGCCGTCGGTCAGTCGGGCGTAACGCATCCGCTGGGCGATGCGATTTTGCACGGCATAGGAGATCCCCTCGCCAAACAACCAGGTGCGTTGGAGAAAGTCCCGCGCCTCTTGCAATCGCTCGATCTGGGTGTAGAGGTCGTTGACCTGGACGAACTCCCGATAGAGCCGGTCGGGAATGCGCAGCGCGTGAACGTAGCTGGCGGCGCGAAAGGTGACGGTGGAAGGAAGCTGATAGATGCAGGAGAGTTCCCCCAACATGGAGCCGGCGTAGAGCATGTTCACGCCGCCCCCCTCTCCCACCATCATCTCTACGTTGCCGGTCAGCACCAGGAAGATCTCCTGGTTGAACTGACCCTCCTTGAGAATGATCGCCTCGGGGTTGAACACCTCCACCCGGTTGTTGAGCAGCACCTTGATTTGGTGCGGCTTGGCTTGGGGAAAATAGGAGGTGAGAAAATCGTAGGCGTAGCGCCAGAGATAATTTTGAAAGTCGGGAATCAGGCAATCGACGCTGCCGAAGACCGCCCCGGAGCCGATCTCCTTCTCCAGTCGGGTCAAGGGGCGGGCGATGTGGGAGAGAATCACCTTGGCCGAGGGGTCATCGCGGAAATCTTCCGCCTTGCCGTGAATCATGCCCCCGCCGATGTCCAACTTTTTTACGTTGGCCCGCATCCCGTACCACTGGCGCACCGTCTCCACGGTGCGGGGCGAGACCCCGGCGGCGTCCTCGGGGGATTGGGCGACCATGCGTTCCAGCACATCCAGGGCGGTGATATCGGCAAAGTGGGCATAGCCCCGGTAGCCATCCTCGCCCAGGGCGCGAAAGTGAAAGACGGTGGTCTCCACCGGGTGGGGCGAGGGGATGGGCATCACCTCCAGGCCATCCACGTCGTTCCATTCGTTGGCCCGCAGATCCCGAACGTCGAAAAAGTCGCCGAACTCTTCCTCCCCGAATCCCAGCAACGCCACCAATTTTTTCGTCACCGACGCCCGCACCAGGGGGGTGGCGAAATATTTGAGCCGCTTGTCCCCCCGAATCAGGGTGGTGAGTCCGGCGAAGTGGTCGTCGTGGGCGTGAGTGTGAAAAATCCCCTCCAGTTCGTTGATGCCGATGCCCAAGGACATCAAGGTATTGGTGATGTTGGGTCCGGCGTCCACCAAATAGGTCCGCCCCTGAAACACCACCACGCTGGACATGGTGGGCCGGTTGACATCCCAACCGTCGCCGTCGCCAGCGTGGATCACCGCGAAATATTCCCGCCGGATGTTGTGAAAACCCAGGGGATAGGGGGCGGGATAGGTTTCGAACGGCGGCAGATTGAGATCCACCACCACCGATTCGCCGCCGAAGGAAAATTCAAACACATTGAGCCCAATGCGACGCAGCGCCACCCCGGGAACCACTTCCAACGCCCCCTCGTCCACCATCCGGGTGTCGAGAAAATCCTCGGTGGGGCGGATGCGGCCAAAGGCGAACTTGAGTTTGATGCGCATCCACTCCCGGGCCTCTTCCTCGCTGGCCCCCGCCTTGATCATCTCCTGTTCCGAGATCAAACCGTAGTTGCCGCGGTAGATGTAGGCGATTTGCACCGCCACCTGCTCCCGCGCCCCGATGATCAAGGGTTTGCGCCCGGTGTTGTTGGGGTGGCCCGGCAGGATCATCCCCTGGCGGTAGAGCATTTGCAGCACGGGAAATTCCGCCAGATTGGCCAGCCCCCCCCCTTGCACCATGATATCCGAAAGCAGGATGGCGTTGGGTCCGGTTTCGCAGGAGACCCCATGACGCTCCTCGGGAACGATGAGGCCGCGACGCATGAGATGCTTGACCGCATCGGCGGGACAACCGCACAACACCCGCAAGTCGGCCTCGGGGATGTCGATCCAATAGACCCCCTTGGCAACGTAAACCTTCTGAATCAGATTCATCACCCTCTCCCTGGCGGTGGAGGCTCTTCAAGCCAACGGGCATGGTGCGGGAGTCGAGGGCGAGGGTCAAGCCTTGCTTACAAAACGTGAAAATCCACGCCCCGTCACCCCTTCCACTTCCACGCCGAAATTCCCAACCACGCCAGCAGGGCCGCCAGCAACAGGGTGGCCAGGGCCAGCCAGGGAGAGCGAAACACGGCCCGCTCCCCCGGCGGAACCTGTTCCGGGGGTTTGCATCCGGTGATCATGGGCCGGATGAGATTTTCATTTTGCACCAGGAGATAGAAGAACACCGCCGAAAGATGCCCCCCCACCAGGGCCAGGATGGCCCAGAAGCCCAGTTGGTGTAGGCGGGTGAGGCGGGAAGCGGTTGGGTCGGAGACGAGAAAATTCAGCGGGCCGCTGGCCAGCACGTCGTCGGTGGCGAACAGTCCGAAAACGCCCTGGGCGCCGATGACCGTCAACAGCGCCAGCACCGACCATCCCCCGGCAGGATTGTGTCCCAGCCAGTGGCGCTTCTCCCCACGCAATACCCCCAGCAGATAGCGGATCACCGCCCCGGGCCCAGCGGCGAACTGACGAAAGCGGGCGGTGGAGGAGCCCCACAGCCCCCAGAAGAATCGGTACAGGATCAACGTCAGGATGGCCAGGCCGTTCCACTGATGCCAGCGCATCATCGGGTCGCCGAACTTGTAGGAAACCCAGGCGTCGAGAATCAGCAGGACCAACAACCAGTGGAACAGGCGGGTGGGGAGGTCCCAAACCGGAATCCCGGTCGGGGAGGGGGGGGAGGAGTCCGGGGCGTGGTCGGTCATGGGGAGGAGCCTCCAAGCCAGGAGCGCCCTTCCGTCGTCCGCCCGGGGAAACTCAAGGCGGACGACGGAACCGGGGGAACACGACGAGGGCGCGGAGTTCCGGGAAAAATCCCGGGACTACTTTTGCCGGAAATCGTCGTGGCACTGCTTGCACTTGCCGCCCAACTCCTTGAAGGCCTCGAGGGTGGCGGCCTTGTCGGCGCCTTGGCTGGCCTGGGCCAATTTTTGGGCGCTGGCGAAGGCCTCCTCGCCGAACTTTTTGAATTTCGGCAGATTGTTCCAAATCGCCGGCTCGGTCTTGGTCTCCCCCTCGGCGGAATCGGGGGGGTAGCTCTCCCCCATGCGTTGGAAGGCCTCCACGATCCCCTGGGCGTGGAAGGAGACATCCTGGGGGGCGGCGAAGTTGAGGAAGAGAATGGACTTGAGGGCGTTCATATGACCGCCGACGATTTTATAGATCCCCTGCCGATGCACGATGGCGGGGTTGCTCTCCTCGGCCCACAAGGGTGCCGCTCCCGCCGCCAACATCGCCGCCGCCGCCGCGGAAAGAATCATACGCTTCATGCGCTCGCTCCCTTGATTTACTGAACATGGACCCGATGATAGGTTCCGCCGACTCCCGCCCCCTCCGTCCGACCGGGCGGGAAAGGTGGCGAGAGTCTCTCGGAATGTTATCGATGGAACCGACCCATTACAACGCCTTGTGGGCTCCGTCGCAACGGGGGGTGTTCCCCGTCCGACCGCACAGACAGACCGCCACCTCTCCCGCCGCCTCCATCTTGACTGGTTGGGGGGATTTTCCCGTCCCTTGATGGGAGCCATCACAAAAATGGCCGTTCTTGCTCTGGCCGCAGGCGCAGATCCAATGCTCGCCGACGGGAAGGGTCAAAACCTTGGGTCCGGACATGGCGCGACTCCTTGATCTCTCTGTCAATACCGATGGTTGAACGCAGGATTCCCGGGGGATCGAGATTTCGCTTCCGGGTTGAAACAGACGATAGATTATTTCCGTATTAAGCATAATTGAGATAATTATCAAAATATCGATTCCAAACAGGAAACAATACGCCGGAACGCCCTCCCCGCCGCCATGTTGGCTTGATGAACCGCCAGGGGGGGATAAGATGATTCCAAGGTGCCGAGGATCGCATCCCATTACGCATGTCGTTGTTCCACAATAATAATATAGTAGTTCCTGTTCGGAATTGCACATCAGGTCAAACGACGTCTGGGGGGGCAACCAACTTTATAACGACGCAAACGTCCTTCCCGCGAAGGCGGGAATCGGCGGCTTTAAAGGGGTCTGGGACACGAGCAATGACGCATCAATCGACTACGAAATCATGGCGATACAAACATTTTACGCGCCCCATGGTTCTCAAAGTCACTGGATTCCCGCTTTCACGGGAATGACGGTTCGTTTTGGGCCTGGGTTTCTTGCATCTGCAATCTCCGCATGTGCAAATTTAAATTGGAATTACTCTGAGAGCTCATATCGGCTGCAAAGGGAGTTCCCGGAACTGAGGAAAAGGTACTGGGGGCAGCATGTGTGGGGGAGGGGGTATTTTTGCCCAACGGTTGGAGCTGTTACCTCAGTGTCCGCCGCCGTGGACCATGCGCAGCACGTGGGGGATCAAATCCGCCACCGCGTCGAAGCTTTGCGTCGCGCCTCGGGTGGAGCCGGGCAGGTTGACCACCAGGGTGGTCCCCCGCAGCGCCGCGACGCCCCGGGTGAGGACCGCCGAGCGGACGTGATTCAGTCCCTCCCGCCGGATCAACTCGGAGAGGCCGGGCATCTCCTTGACGCAGACCGCCCGGGTCGCCTCGGGGGTGAGGTCCCGGGGGCCGGGACCGGTGCCGCCAGTGGTCAGGATCAGGTCCAACCGCAGCTCGTCGGCCCAGAGGATCAACGTTTCCCGGATGGCGGCCTCGTCGTCGGGGAGGATCCCCCGCTGGACCAGGATCCCGCCGACGGCGCGGGTCAGCCCTTCCAGGGCGTCGCCGCTCTTGTCCCGGGAGAGATCCCGGCTGTCGGAGAGGGTGAGGATTCCCACCCTCAGCCCGTTCCAGTCCACCTTGCCCGGACCATGGGCGCGGATCGTTCCATGGGCGGCGGGGGGATGGTGGGGCGGGGCGTGATCGTGGTCGTGATCGTGGGGCGAGGGGGGGGCGTGGGTGTGGCCCTCGCCGCGCAAATCTTCCCAGCGACTGGCCGCCGCCTCGCAGCCGGGGCAGGCGTCCACCCAGCGGCTTTCGCCGGTGTCGAGGATCTCTCGTTTCCAGAAGGTAGCCCGCACCTTGAGATGGTCGATGACGAAGCGGCAGGCGTCGAAGGCCGCCGCTCGATGGGCCGCCGCCGCGATGACCAGCACGATGTTCTCCCCCAGGGCCAGCCGTCCCACCCGGTGGACCACGGCGAGGGCTTCCACGCCAAAGCGGGCCAGGGCCGCCGTTTCGATCTTGGCCAGTTCGGATTCGGTCATGCCGGGGTAGTGTTCCAACTCCAGGGCCACCACCCGGCTGTCCGACGTTGCAACCCATTCCCGCACCGTGCCGACGAAGCAGACCGTTCCCCCGACGCCGGGGCGATCGGCGAGCAGGGCCTCGGTTTCCTCCTGAAGGGAAAAATCCGCCTCCTGAATCCGAATCATGGCCTTGGGCTCCGCTGTCGGGGGATCAGCCGCCGCTGACCGGGGGGAAGATGGCGATTTCGTCCCCGTCGCCCACCGGGTCGGCGGCGCGGGCGTGGACCTGGTTCACCGCCACTTGCAGATGGTCGCCCGCCAGCGCGGCGGCGAAGGGTTCGCCCAGGCCCCGCAGATGGGTGAGCAGGGCGGCGACCGTGGCGACATCCGGCGGCAGGGGGAGTTCCATCCGCCCCTGTCCCATCCGTTCCCTCACCCGGGCGAAAAAGAGCAATCGGATCATGGACATTCCTTGAACTTATAGTAATTCCGCACCAGTTTCACACATTGCCAGCCAGAGATTTTACGCTCGTCATTCCCGCGAAAGCGGGAATCCAGGA
>JADGAP010000112.1 GCA_015231965.1 Magnetococcales bacterium
CTGGACCCGCCAGGGGGATGATCCCCCTGGACCCGCAGTCGCAAAAGCGGGGGGGGGGCTGAATAGTTACGGACTTTCTTTCAAACACCGCAAGCCATCCATGGAGTTTTCGCAATTAACTAATTGATATAATGAAGTGTTATATCGAATGATCCGCGCCGTTGATGCGGGTTTCGTCGTGGTGGCAGGGTGATGCGCATGGAACCAACGGCTGGATTCCCGCTTTCGCGGGAATGACGGTTTATTTTTTGGAATGGGCTCCTTGCTCCCTCAAACTCCAGGTGTGCCAATCTTCAATGGAACGACTATAAAACACGCCCCACGGAAAAACCCCCGGGAGGCGATCCCGGGGGGTTGGGCGAAGCGTGGGGTCTGTGGCCGCCGCCCGTCCCCTGGCGGGGCTGCCCGCGTCTCGCGGGGCCGCGCCGAGTCGGCGGCGGTTGTCGCGGGGGAGGACGTAGTGGAGAGGTGAGGAGTTCAGCCGTTCCGTTTCGTCCTGAGGCTGTCGGTTGAAAGGGCACCCGGGGCGACTCCCCTGACGGGGGCGGGCTCCGGGGTTGTCGGGTGGATGGTTCCGGTCAGGTCCGGTGGGCTCCGGGCTTCTGCCGGCCCCCGCGCTGGGCGAATGTGAACGGGATCGTTTGGGACATGGATCGCGTTGGTCACCTCCCGGGTTGGCGGTTGATCCTCCTTGGCGTCGCCAACCATGCGCATGCGGCGCTTGCCGCTCCGTTCCGTTCCGTTCCGTTCAGCCTTCGTCGAACCCCTCGTCATCGGGGTTGTCCAGAACATGACCCCCCTCATCCAGAGGGATCTCCAGATAGGCCTTCTTGCTCTCTTCCGACTCGAAATGGACCTCCAGGCTGTTTTCTGCGCCGCAGTCCTGAACCATGATCAGCGGGTTGCCGTCTCGCAGGGTCATGGGGTCCGTGTGGGAAATGATGTTCATCGAGGTTACTCCCAACGTTCGCCGTACTCCGTGAAATGATTCCCATTTGCAGGTTATGAGTCGGAAGCGGTTGCAAGAGTTCCCGCTATTTTCTGGAAATCAGATTATATGGAGTAATTCCAAATCAGTTCTGCACATTGCCAGCTATGGAATTAACGCTCGTCATGCCCGAGAAAGCGGGAATCCAGGAACGCCGATGGATGAATGGCTCCCTTCAAACAACCGGAAAGGAGGCTTGGTTCCGCGGAGCGATCTCTAGCATTTCCCGCCCCCGCCCCCTGGAATCCCGCCTTCGCGGGAAGGCCGTTTTCGGGGTTGGGCAGTGGGTTGCCTAACCCAGGCGTCGCATGACGAGAAGTGCAACCTTCAAATGGAATGGCGATAATCAACCGGTTGCATGATGGGTGGGGTCTGAATCCCACAGGCCGCCAGGCGGGGGACGCGCCCTTCGGTTATGGGGCGGTGGGATAGAGCCGGTGCAGCACCCGGAGGTACATTTCCGTCAGGCGGTGCAGGTCGGCGACGGGGCAACGTTCGTCCACCTGATGGATGGTCTGGCCCAGCAGCCCCAGTTCCACGGTTTGCGGGCAAATTTTGGCGATGAAGCGGGCGTCGGAGGTGCCGCCGCTGGTGGAGGATTCAGGGGTGAGGGCGGTCACGTCTCGCACCGCCTCTTGCACCGCTTCCAGCAAAAATCCTCCCGGGGTGAGAAAGGGGTCGCCGGAAACCTGGCTCTCCAGGGTGTATTCCAGACCGGCGCGGTCCAGCAGGGCGCGGAGTTGGGCGATCATGTCGGCGGCGCTGCTGGCGGGACCGTGGCGCACGTTGAAACGGGCCCGCAGTTCGCCGGGAATGACGTTGTTCACCCCCTCGCCAGCGTGCAGATTGGTGAATTGCAGGCACGAGGCGGGGAAAAAGGCATCGCCTTGATCAAAGGCCAGGGCCGCCGCCTCAGCCAACACCGGCAGCGCCTGATGGATGGGATTGCGCGCCCGATGGGGATGGGCGACGTGACCCTGAATCCCCTGCACCACGATTTCGCCGTTCAGCGACCCCCGCCGCCCCACCTTGACCACGTCTCCCACCCGTTCGCTGCTGGTGGGCTCCCCCACCAGACAACAATCGATCCGCTCGCCCCGTCGCTCCATCCACTCCAGCACCTTGACCGTGCCGTCCACCGCCTCCGCCTCCTCGTCGCCGGTGATGAGGAAGGAGAGGCTCCCCTCGTTCTTGAAGGTGGGGCGTTCGGCGAGGAACCGTTCCACCGCTGCGGTCATGGCCGCCACGCCGCCCTTCATGTCGGCCACGCCGCGACCAAACAGCACGCCGTCGCGAATCTCCCCGCCGAAGGGGGCCGCCGTCCACCGTTTGGCGTCCCCAGAGGGGACCACGTCGGTGTGTCCGGCGAAGCAAAAATGGCGTCCGACGCCTCCCAGTCGGGCGTAGAAATTTTCCACCACGCCGAATTTCAACCGATAGACGGTGAAACCCAGATCCTCCAGGCGGCTGATGAGAATCTCCTGACACCCCTCGTCCCGGGGGGTGACGGAGGGGCGGCGGATCAGTTCCTGGGCCAAGGTGACGGGGTCGCCAAACATGGGTTGCTCCTCCGAGGGGTCTTATCGTCCCAACTCATCCCGCTTGCGTTGTAGAAGTTGCAACAGATCCCGTTGCACCCGGGCCACCACTTCTTCCACCTGGGCCGCCGCCTGCTCCGACATGATATCGAACTGCACGCCGCATCGCCCCTGGTTGAGGCCGCACCCCTGCTTGCGCATGGCCAGGAAATGGTTGCGCACGAAGGCGGTCATGCGGATCACCGATCCCCCCGCCACTTGGAGGGTGAGGCGCAATGGGCTCTCCAATGGCAGGGCATCGGGGCCCTGGGGGTTGCAAAAGCTCACGCCTCCCACGCTCACATCCAGCATCGGCGTGGTGAAGGGGGGATGGCCCTCCTTTTCCACCGTCAGCCGGTAGGCGTCGCGATAGATGATGCGGGCCCGGTAGTGTCGCCGTTGCCGTTGCACCCGCAGGGCGGAGGGAAAGGTCAACACCATCGCCGGTTCGCCCAGCACCTTCACGTTTTCGCGGAACTGGACCGTTCCCTCCACCGCCTTGACGTTCTGGAAAAAACGGATCAGCGCCGTTTCGCTTTGCGCTGCCTGGGCGGCACCTTCCGCCGGAACCAGCGCCGCCACGGTCAACCGTTCCCGCTGGCGCAGGTAGCTCATGGGGCGGTACGACTCCTTGTCCAGGGTGTTTTTGGCCATCGCCTCCTGCCACATCACCAACTGGGCCAGCCCCATGGCCGGGGGATGGTCGATGATGCGGGTGAAAAACGCCCGGGGATGGTCGTTCAGCACCACTTCCACCGTCTCTTCCGATAGCAGGGCGTCGGTGAGCAGCCGGGTGATTTCCTCTGGATCGCGCACTTCGTAAAAATCTCCCCGATGGGCGGTGACGCGGGCGGGCGGGGGGCGTTTTTCGGACATGGCGGACGTCGCTCGGGGATTCCGGGGGAGGGATGAGGCGCGCGGGGGCGGGGCGATGGGGGCCACAAGGGGTCGGTGGAGGGGAAGCGGCATCCTCTGGACTCCGCCGCGTCGCGCCGCCTCGCGGAGAGGGGGCGACCCCTCGCCCCCCGTCCCCCCACGTCCGGCCAGGGGGGGGGGAGGCGCGGAGGCGTCTTATTTCTTTTTGGCGGCGGGCGCGGCCTTGGGAGCGGCGGCGGCCTTGGGAGCGGCGGCAGTTTTTGCGGCGGATGCGGCCTTGGGAGCGGCGACGGGAGCCGGGGTCGGGGCGGGGGGCGACAGAGCGTCCTTCAACCCCTTGCCGGCGCGGAAGCGGGGAAATTTGCCGCCGGCGATATTGATCTCCGCGCCGGTTTTGGGATTGCGTCCCACCCGGGGAGCCCGTTCGCCCACGTTGAACGATCCGAACCCGGGCAGGGTGACGGAATCCCCATCCACCAGGGCGTTGCGGATGGCTTGGATCATGGCATCCACCACCGCCCCCGCGTCCTTCTTGGTCAGTCCGGATTCCGAGGCAGTCTGGTCGATCAATTCGCTTTTGTTCACGTTTTCCTCCGCGCCAATGGGTTGACTCGCGCCCGCCTAGCGACGGCGCCCCCCGCACCGCGTCGCATTTTGAGTGAGGGCGTAGGAAGCATAGCGCGATTCCGGACGAGGCGCATCCCTTCTTGTGGGGAGAAGAATCGTTATGATTTTCATCCCGAATGAGGCCCGCAGGGGCGGTAAGCGGAGGATAAGGCCGCGTGCTACGCGCCAACGTGGACAGGTGAAGGAGGATTGGATGGCCGTATGTTGCCATTCAACAGCAAGATCACTCTTTGGTTGTCCTATGCCGGACGATATGAAATCCGACAAGGTGGAGTTACGCAATATTATATTAATAAATATATAAGAAATCCGGACGAAACGGGTTGCATTCTTATTCGGATGGATCATAGTTTCGAGTAAAAGGAACCGAAAACCGTCTCCGGCAAGGCTCATCCCCCGGCGACGGCAAGGACCGCAACGGCGGCGACGGATTCGCCCCGAGCCTGGGCGCGCGCCGCCCGGCTTCTCGCCATGGAAATGGAAGCGTCATGTCCTCCCCAATTCGCATTCTTCTGGTGGAAGAGGATCCGGTCAAGCGGGATCGCTTCGCCCTGCTGCTCGCCCCCGATTGGGAGCGCCCCTCCGGTCGCTCCTCGGGCAAGCACGGCCCGGTCTCCCGCCATGACGACGAAAAATCCTCCCGCTCCACCGCGCCGCGCCTCGCCATCGTCGTCCGCGCCAGCGAGGCCCAGGCGGAGGAGACGATTCGTCATGGCCTGAAGACGGCCGCCCCTTTCGCCCTGCTGTTTTGCGGCTTGCCGGAAAAACATCCGGAAAAGATGGCGGCGACGGCCCGACGACTGGCCGCCCTCGACCCCCGGATGGGGCTGCTGTTGATCGCGGAGCGCAAGGATTTTCCCTGGGACGAGCTGCCCTTCCCCCCCCACGAACCGGTCCTGCTCCTGCACCACCCCCTGATTCCGGCGGAGTTGCGCCGCTTGATCCTGACCCTGGGGAAGTCCCCCCAACCCTTGTGCGAAATTCCGTGGCAACGTTTCGAGTCGAAGCTCCAGGTGTTGCGCAAGTTGGATCCCGACACCTTCCCCGCCCCGCCCGCCGATCTCCCCCCCCTCGACCTCGCCCGCCTGGAATCCACCTTCGAGACCCTCTGCTCCGCCTACTATCGCCGCTTCGGTGAACTGCTGACCCTCCAGGAGGAGGTGGGGATCGAAAGCCGACTGCGGCGCATGGCAGAGATCCAGCGCCGACGCGACCACCAAAACCGCCTGGCCATCATCCGCCTGATGGAGACGGCCATGGATCAATTGCCCCTGGAAAAACAGCTCGGCATGATCCTGGAGGTTATTTTCACCGTCCCCTGGTTCGCCCGGATGCCCAAGGGGGCCATCTTCCTGGTGGATGACGCCTCGGGGGCGTTGAAACTGGCGGCCCAATCCGGTTTTTCCGAGGAACAAAGCACCCGTTGCGCCGTGATTCAACCCGGGGAGTGCCTGTGCGGCCGGGCGTTGCGGGATCAGGAGATGATCTTCTCTTCCTGCGTCGACGAACATCACGACATCCGCTTTGACCACATGCCCCCCCACGGTCACTACTGCGTTCCCATCACGAACCGGGAGCGCACGGTCGGGGTGATCAATCTCTACGTCGAGCCCAACCATGTGCAAACGGCGGAAGAGCGGGAATTTCTCTCCAACGTGGCGCAAACCACCCTGGGGCTGCTGGAGCGGCGTCAGTTGGAAGAAAAACTGGAAGAGCGGGATCAACTGGCCCAGTTGGACGAACTGACCGGCCTGGCCAACCGGGCGCTGTTCCAGGACCGGCTCTCCCGGGCCATGTCCCTGGCGGCCCGCCAGCAACGGCAATTGGTGTTGATGGTCCTGGACCTGGATCGCTTCAAAATGGTCAACGACACCCTGGGCCACGACGCCGGCGACCAACTGTTGCGGGAAGCCGCCCTGCGCATCCGGGATTGTCTGCGTCACTCCGACTCGGTCTCCCGCCTGGGGGGCGACGAGTTCGCCATCATCCTGCCCGAACTGACCCACCCCTTTTACGTCGAACTGGTGGCCCGCAAAATTTTGGAGCAGACCGCCAAACCCTTCGTCTTTCCCATGGGCGAGGTGAAATTGTCGTGCAGCATCGGCCTGGCGGTCTATCCCGACGACGGCGAAACCGTGGGGGATCTGCTGAAAAACGCCGACAACGCCATGTATCGGGCCAAATCCGAGGGCAAGGAGACCTTCCGCTTTTTCAAACCGGAGATGAGCCGCCTGGCCCGCCATCGCATGGAAATGGAAATGGCCATGCGCCGGGGGCTGGAACGCCACGAATTCGAACTGTTCTACCAACCCAAGATCGATCTCGACCAAAACCGGGTGATCGGCATGGAGGCGCTGGTCCGCTGGCGTCATCCGGAACGGGGGATCATCTCTCCCGTCGAGTTCATCCCCATCGCCGAGGAGAGCGGCCTCATCCTCCCCCTGGGAGCCTGGATCCTCCGCACCGCCTGCCGCCAAACCCAACAGTGGCGCGCCATGGGCTTCGAGGAGTTGAAGGTGTCGGTCAACCTCTCGGCCCGGCAGTTTCAGCAACAGGACGAGCTGCTGGAACTGCTGCGCCAATCCCTGGAGGACTCCGGCCTGCCCCCCCACGCCCTGGGGCTGGAACTCACCGAAAACATGGTCATGGACAACGCCGCCCAAACCATCGCCGCCCTCCGGGAGATCCGCGCCATGGGGGTGGAAATTTTGGTGGACGACTTCGGAACCGGCTACTCCTCCTTAAGCTATCTCAAAAAATTTCCCATCCAGGTGCTCAAGATCGATCAATCCTTCGTCCGGGATCTGGGCGTCAACCGGGAAGACGAGGCCATCGTCACCTCCATCATCGCCCTGGCCCGCAACATGAACCTGGAAGTGGTGGCCGAAGGGGTGGAAAACCTTGTGCAACAAAGCTTTCTCCAGGATCAGGGGTGCCACCGCATCCAGGGCTTCCTTCACGCCAAGCCCTTGTCCATCGACGATTTTCTCCTCTTTTTGCAAAACCGTCTTCCATTCCCCACCCCCCTTGACCCCCCTTGATTCCTGGAAAACCGGACTTTCGTCGCACTTTGTTACATTTTGGTACATCTTTATCGTACCCCCTCCTTCTGTAAATCATTGTATCATGATACATATTCGCGTTACGAACCGCTTCGGGATCCGTATACGGCGCGATTTTTTCTGATTGGGTTTGTAATATTCAGACAGATTCATCACTCCGGAAAACAAGCGGGAGACCCCTGTGAACGCACCACGGCGCAGGTTGATGGCAGTGCTGCTGGCGGGATGGGCCTGGATGGGCGCGGTCTGCCAAGCCGCCCCTGACGACGCCCCCATGCGCGCGGTGGTGAGCGTGGTGGGCCCGCGCAATCTCTCCTATCTGCCGGCGGATCTGATTCCTCGCATCGGGGCGGACCGGGAAGAGGGGTTGGAGGTGCAACTGCGCCACGTCGAGGGGGGCGGGTTGGCGATCAAGGAGATGATCTCCCGCAACGCCGATTTTACCGTGGTGGGGTTTCCCGCCCTCATGTCCCTCAAGGCCAAGGGCGGCGAACTGGTGGGATTGGTCGCGGTCTCCGACGCCCCCCAGTTCGTGCTGGTGGTGCGGCAGGCGCTGCGCGAGCAAGTCAAGCGCATCGCCGACCTCAAGGGGCGGATCATCGGGGTGCATACCAGTTCGGTCAACGCCAAGACCGCCGCCCAACAACTCATCGAACTGCTGCTGCACTCCGACGGCCTGCAATCCGAGGACGCCCGGATCATCTCCACCGGTCAGGAGTGGGACAAGCGCCGCTTCATGCTGGATTCCGGCAAGGTGGACGCCATCGTCTCCGAGGAGCCCTTCGCCTCGATTTTGGAGGAGGAGGGCAAGGTTTTCTTCCTGGTTAACCTCGCCCGCCCGGAGACCACCGGCGGCATTGCCGGGGCCCATTTTCTCCACGCCGCCCTGGCCACCCGCCCCGATGTCCTCGCCCGGGAGCCGGAAAAGGTCCGTCGCATGGTCAACGCCCTGCGCCGCTCCCTGCGCTGGATCGCCGAACACTCCCCGGAGGAGTTGGCGGAACGTCTGGAGATTCCCGACGCCGAGGAAGAGGCCCAGGTTCTGCTGAGTTTGAAAAAATATCCCCGCCTGTTCAGCCGCGACGGCCAGTTCACCCAAGAGTTGATCGACGAAACCAACCGCTTTTTCCACTCCGCCAATCCAGAGGCCGCGACCATCCGCGCTGAAAGCCTCTTTGATCCGCAATGGGTCGCCTCTCCCCTGGAGCCCCCCCGGTGACGGAACGCCCTTCCTCGTCAAATCGTCCAGGCGTGTTGCTGCGTCAAGCGGCGGCCCGGGTGCTGACCGTCACCCTGGCGGTGGTGGCGGCCATCGCCCTGCTGGCCAGTTGGTTTCAACACGCCGCGCTGGACAAATCGGTCCTCCAGGCCATGGACTCCCTCGCCACCTTTTACAGCGAAAAGATGATTTTGCTGGAACAGGAGTGGCAAGAACGGGCCGCCAACATGCACCACCGCCTGGAGATGCAAAACCTTTTCGCCCAACCGGGAACGGAGTGGGCGCGCCTGAGTTCCGCCCTGGACCAGGAAGATCTCACCCTGTTCCCCATTGTCTTGGTGACCAACGCCGAACATCGCATCCTCTTCAAACGACTTTCCGACAATGTTTCGTTCCCGGACTCTTTCAATCCCTCGCCAAAACTCGGCTGGTTCCACGACCCCCAGGAGGGACGGCTGTATCGCTGGGTCGCCCATCCCTTTTGGCTGGGGGAGCGGGGCGCGGGCTGGTTGATCGCCTTCGTCCCGGTGGACAACGCCGTGCTGTTTCGCAACGCCCTGCCCTTCACCGACCTGTTCCTGATAAAAGGGGAGAAACTCGTCGCCAGTTCCCTGGGCGGCAATGGCTTCAAGGAGGAGGCGTTGATCCCCGGCTCCCGCTGGCGGGGAGCGGTGCGCACGGATGTTCTCTCCCTGCCCTGGGGGGAGTTTCAAAACGCCCCCCCCCGGCTGGTGATCCGCCACCACAGCCAGCCCCTCTTCTCCAGCCGGGAAATTCTCCTGGCCGGACTGGTGGCCTTTTTCACCCTGTCGATTCTCTTCTGGTGGACCCTGGGGAGGTGGATCACCCGGCTGACCCTCCGCATCACCACCCTGGGACGCCTGTCGCGGGAGTTCGCCGAAGGCTATCACCTCACCCCCGACATCGAACGGGAGCTGCTGGAGGCCCACCACCCCGGCGGCGACGAGGTGGCGGCGGTGGCCGAGGCCATGAAACAACTGACCAGCGCCGTGGTGAAACGCACCGGCGATCTGGAAAAACAGGCCATCCGTCTGAGCGAAAGCGAGGAGCGGTTCCGCGCCCTCACCAACTCCCTGAGCGACGCCCTGGTGGTCTATGACGATCACGGGGTGATTCAACTGTGCAACCAGATCACCGGCCCGCTCTTCGGCTATGACGAGATCCAACTGCTGGGAAGCTCCATCGAAACCCTCTTCTCTCCCCGTTGGGTCAGCGCCCTGTGGCGCGAAAAATTGCTGATCCACAACCCGGAAGGAAAACTGGAGCAGGACGCCACCCTGGAGGGCATCGCCCTGCGCTCCGACGGGCGGGAATTTCCCGTGGAGATCTCCCTTTCGGGTTGGCGACGCAAAAACAAGACGTTTCACACCGCCGTCCTCCGCGACATCTCCTCCCATCGCCTGCTGGAAGCCCGGGACATGCGGGCCTATGTCAACCGGGTGGCCATCAGTGCCCTGTTGGAGATCGGCCTGGAACCCCTGCCGCTGCGTCGCAAGCTGGAAGTGGCCCTGGAGATCATCCTCACCGTTCCCTGGCTGGCGGTGCAGTACAAGGGCTCCATCTTTCTCGCCGACCAGGAGGGAAGCCTGGACATGGTGGTGCAAAAGGGGTTGCACGCCCATCTGCTCATCGCCTGTCGCCACATTCCCCCCGGCTACTGCCTGTGCGGGCGGGCTGCCCAATCCCGGACCATCGTCTTCAGCAATTGCCTGGATCACCGCCATGACGTGACCTTCGAGGGCATCGGCGAACACGGTCACTACTGCGTCCCCATTTTGCTCAAATCGGCGCTGCTGGGCGTCCTCAATCTCTACGTCGATCACGGCCATCTCCACGATCCGGAAGAGGACGCCTTTCTCACCACCATCGCCAACACCCTGGCCGGGGTGATCGAGCGTGGGGTGGTGGAAGACCGGGTGCAGCACATGGCCACCCACGACGCCCTCACCGGCCTGCCCAACCGAACGCTCTTCAAGGAGTTGCTGGAACAGGAGATGCGCCACGCCTTCCGCTTGGATCAGGTGTTGGCCGTGGGGTTCCTCGACCTGGACCACTTCAAGGAGGTCAACGACACCCTGGGCCACGAGGCGGGGGATCTGCTGCTCAAGATCGTGGCGGAAAAGGTCAAGCAGTGCCTGCGGGATTCGGACATTCTCGCCCGCCTGGGAGGCGACGAGTTCACCCTCATCCTCCCGGCGATCGGTCGGGGAGAACATGCCGCCGCCCTGGCCAACAAGATCATCCACGCCCTGAGCCAGCCCATCCCGATCCATGATCATCCCTGCCAAATCGGGGTGAGCATCGGCCTGGCCCTCTACCCCGATCATGGGGAGAACGTGGAGGCGCTGCTCATCGCCGCCGACCAGGCGATGTATCAAGTCAAGCGCACGGGGCGCAACCGCTGCCTCATCCATTCCAAGGAGATGGCCCCCACCTGATCCGGGGACGGAGACGGAGACGGGGCGAGGGCGGATCGATCCTCGTCCATCCCCTCCCTTTCTGTTTCACGATCCCGGGATCCCCATTCCCGTCCAACCGGGGAGCGCCGCATGATCCACGAACTGACGATAGGGGGGGGGTCGGCCTATGGCCTGTTGCGGGCGACGCCCCGCTTCGTCATGCGGCAGCTCCGCCCCTTGCCCGATCCCCGAGAACTTCCCCCGTTGGCCCTGGCGCTGCTGCGCGGCGGATGGAAGGGGGCGGTGCAAACCGCCCTTTTCGAGATGTGGCACCAGCAACGGCTTGCGGTCCGGGTGGAGAACCAAACCCTGTGGCTCCAGTCCCTCCCCCCGACGCCGGGGGAGCCCCGCCTCTCTCGGCTGCACCACGCCCTCTGGTTGCGAACCCGGACCCCCTGCGCCCTCCAGGAGCTGCTCCAGGACCGCCCCCTCGCGCAAGCCCTCGCCCCCCTGTTGGAGTCTTATCGGGAGGATTTGCGCCGCCTGGAGCTGCTCCGTTTGCCGGGGGAGCGGTGGGAGTCGCTGCTTTTTTTCGCCCTCGCCCTGACCCTTGCCGCCGACGCCCTCCGGGTGGGGGATCCGAACGCGGTTCTCCCTGTTCTCGCCTTTCCCGCGGTCCTGGCGGCGCTGTTGACGGTCAAACCGTGGCGCAAGGAGCCCCTCAACCGGTTCGGACGGCGCTTTTTCCGCCACCTCGCCCCCAGGTTCCGCGAGATGCGGGAGACGCGCCCCCGGGACAACGCCGATTCCGGGTTTGACGCCGCCTATCTGGCGGCCTGGTTCGGCCTGGTCGGCATGACGGAATGGATGGGCCTGCCCTGGCTCCCCAGCGGGTCCGGTTCGCCCTACTCTGAGGCCACGATGTTCGGCGGCGACGGCGGCGCGGAAGGGTCGGGCGGCTGGTTCGACGGGAGCGGCGTTGGGGACGGCGGTTGCGGCGGCGACGGCGGGGGAGATTGCGGCGGCGGAGACGGGGGCGGCGGCGGGGATTGAGGCGTCCGCCAGGACGCGCCCGGGCCGGGGTTGAACATTTTATAGCAATTCCATTTCAGATTGGCGCATTGGAAGATTGATGGAGCAAGGAACTCATTCCC
>JADGAP010000113.1 GCA_015231965.1 Magnetococcales bacterium
GTGGCGGGGGTGGTCGCGCAAGGGGAGGGCGGCGGCGGGGAGGGTGGCGAAGGCCGATTGGGTGAGGGCGGGGGGGACGATGAGGTCGTCGCGGGCGGCGAGGAGGGCGAGGGGGCGATTCCAGGCGGCGAGAAAGGGGCGGTGGTCCCACTGGGCGAGCTGTTCCAGCCCTTGATCCAGGGCGTCGAGGCGGCGGGTCGGGGGCGGAGGGGCGTCGAGCCCGAGGGGGAGGGGGAAGCCGCTGCGTTGGCCGAACTCCCGCAGCACGGCGTCGGGGGAGTGGGCGAGGCGCTGGCGCATCCGTTGGATCATGCGCAAGGGGACGCCGTGGGGATAGTCCTCTCCCTGGACGAAGCGGGGAAAGCCGCCGAGGGCGATCAATCCCTGGCAGCGCCGATCCGCCGCCGGATCCTCCGCCAGCGTCCGCAGCAGCCAGGCGAAGCCCATGGAGTGGCCCACGGCGAGAAAGGGGCCGGGTGGAAGCTCCAGCCGGGGGGGGCCGAAAAATCCCAGGTCGAGGCGATGGGCGGGCCATCCCGGCAGCAGGGTCAGGAGGGGGCGCCAGAGTCCGGGGCCCAGGGCCCAGCCATGAACCAAAAGCAGCGGCGGCGGGGAGGGGGAGGCGTCCATCGGGGTTCCGGCGGGGGGAAGGCGAATCCGGGGGCGAGGGTTCGGATCAACGGTTGATCCGGAAGGGGTTCGACGCCCATTATAGCGACTTGATGCGGGGTTGATCTCCCTTTCACGTTCTCTTTTTTTCCGGTTTCCGCCCATGACTGACATCGCGCAACTGGTGCAAACCCTGGGCGTCGCCGCTCGGGCCGCCGCCCGGGGACTGGCCGCCGCCTCCGGAACCCAACGCAACGCCGCCCTGACCGCCATGGCCCGGCGGCTGAGCGACAGCCAGGAGGCCCTGCAACGGGCCAACGCCCTGGATCTGGACGAGGCCGCCCGCAACGGCCTGAGCGAGGCGATGATCGACCGCCTGCGCCTGACCCCGGCGCGGATCCTCGACATGGTGGAGGGGATTCGTCAGGTGGAGGCGCTGCCCGATCCGGTAGGGGAGATCACCGAACTCCGTCCCCGTCCCAACGGCATGATGGTGGGGCGGATGCGCATGCCCTTGGGGGTGATCGGGGTGATTTACGAATCCCGGCCCAACGTCACCGCCGACGCGGCGGCGTTGTGCGTCAAGTCGGGCAACGCGGTGATTTTGCGCGGCGGATCGGAGGCGCATCACTCCAATCAGGCCATCGCCGCCGCTCTTGCCGAAGGGTTGAGCGAGGCGGGATTGTCCGCCGGGGCGGTGCAGACGGTTCCCACCACCGATCGGGCCGCCGTCGGCGAACTGTTGCGGGCGGATCGTTACGTGGACGTGATCATCCCCCGGGGGGGCAAGGGGTTGATTCAGCGCATCATCGACGAATCCCGCATCCCGGTGATCAAGCATCTGGACGGGTTGTGCCACACCTACGTCGATCGTTACGCCGACCTGGCCATGGCCCAGGAGCTGGTGTTCAACGGCAAGATGCAGCGCACCGGCGTGTGCAACGCCACCGAAACCCTGCTGGTGCATCAGGCGGTGGCGGCGGAATTCCTGCCGCCGATGATGGATCGCCTGATTCAGGCCGGGTGTGAATTAAGATGCTGTCCCCGCGCTTTCGCCTTGGCGGGGGGGCACCCCGTGACGGCCGCCGGCCCCGAGGATTTCGACACCGAATTTCTCGCCCCGATTCTGGCGGTGCGGGTGGTCGATGGTATGGATCAGGCCCTGGAACACATCGATCAGCACTCCTCGCGCCACACCGAGACCATTGTCACCACCCATCATCAACGGGCGATGCGTTTTCTCCGCGAGGTGGACTCCTCGGCGGTGATGGTCAATGCCTCGACGCGGTTCAATGATGGGTTTCAGTTTGGCCTGGGGGCCGAGATGGGGATCTCCACCGACAAGTTGCACGTGCGGGGGCCGGTGGGGCTGGAGGGGCTGACCGCGTTGAAATACGTGGTGTTGGGCCACGGGCAGTTGCGGAGTTAGCGTATAGCCGTTCCAGTTCAGAATTGCATATCCGGTCAAACGGCGTCTGGGGGTGCAACCAACTTTATCACGACGAAACCGTCATTCCCGCGAAGGCGGGAATCCAGGAAAGCCAATCGGCGAATGGCTCCCTCCAAACAAACGGAAAGGAGCTTGGTTCCTCGGGGCAATGTCGGCATTTCCCTCCCCCGCCCCTGGATTCCCGCTTTCGCGGGAATGACGAGGGTGTGTTTGAAAAAATGGGTTGCATCCCCTGACGCCGCTTGAGGTCATGCGCCATTTTTAATTGGAACATCTATCAATGGGAACGACGATATTGGACAAGAGCTGGAGAACGATTGGAGCCCAGCGCCCTCACGTCTCCTTGAGCAGGGTGAGTTGGACGGGTTCGGGGTGTTGAGGGAAGGCGACGGGGTAGTCGCCGGAGAAGCAGGCGTCGCAGTAACCGTTGGCGGTGGCGCTGTTGACGGCGTGGTAGAGTCCGGGGAGGGTGAGGAAGGCGAGGGAGTCGGCGGTGATGTATTCCCGCATTTGTTCGACGGTGTGGTTGGCGGCCAGGAGTTCGTTGCGGGTGGGGGTGTCGATGCCGTAGAAGCAGGGGTGGGTGGTGGGGGGGGAGGAGATGCGCACGTGGACTTCGGCGGCACCGGCGGCGCGGACCATCTGCACGATTTTGCGGCTGGTGGTGCCGCGGACGATGGAGTCATCCACCAGCACCACCCGTTTGCCGGCGAGGATGGCCCGGTTGGGGTTGAGCTTGATTTTGACGCCGAAGTGACGGATGGATTGTTGGGGCTCGATGAAGGTGCGGCCCACGTAGTGGTTGCGGATGATCCCCAGTTCAAAGGGGATGTCGGCGGCCTGGGCGAACCCGAGGGCGGCGGGGACGCCGGAGTCGGGCACCGGAACCACCACGTCGGCCTCCACCGGGTGATCCTTGAACAGGGCGGCGCCGATGCGCTTGCGGGCCTCGTAGACGTTGATGCCGTCGATGGTGGAGTCGGGGCGGGCGAAGTAGATGTACTCGAAGATGCACAAATGTTTGCCCCGCTTGGGGAAGGGATAGAAGCTGCTCACCCCCTCCGGCCCGATGACCACCATCTCGCCGGGCTGGATGTCCCGCACGAACTCCGCCTCGATGAGATTGAGGGCGCAGGTTTCCGAACTCAGCACGTAGCCCTTTTCCCCCACCCGCCCCAGCACCAGGGGGCGAAATCCCGCGGGATCCCGCACGCCGATGACGGTGCGTTCGTTCATCGCCACCAGGGCGTAGGCCCCCTGAAGTTGATGCAGGGCCTCGATGAGCCGCTCGATGAAGTTGCTGCGCTGGGAGATGGCGGTGAGGTGGACGATGACCTCGGTGTCCATGGTGGACTGAAAGATGGATCCCCGGCGCTCCAGTTGGCGGCGCAGGGTGACGGCGTTGACCAGATTGCCGTTGTGGGCCATGGCCATGCCGCCCTGGGCGGTGTCCACCACGATGGGTTGGCGGTTGTTGCTGTTGATGCTCCCCCCGGCGGTGGAATAACGCACGTGGCCGATGGACATGTCGCCCTTGAGGCGGTCCAGATCGGGGCGGTGGAAGACGTCGGCCACCAGTCCGCGATCCCGGTGGGACATGAAAATCCGCTCCTCCACCGAGACGATGCCCGCCGACTCCTGCCCCCGGTGCTGCAAGGCGTAAAGCCCCAAATAGACCAGCTTGGCCGCCTCTGGATGGTCATAGATCCCGAAAACGCCGCATTCGTCCTGGAAATGATCGTCAAGAGGTTCGTCGTCGTCCCGCTCCAGCAGCAGCTCCATCACACGCGTTCTCCATCCGGTCCGCACAACGCCTGGGTCCGACCCCTCGGGCCTTTCGCTTAAACCCTCTCCCCCCGAGAGAGGGCAGGGTGAGGGAACCTTGTCACCATGGAAAATTTATCCCGTCCTCCCGTCCTCCGTCCCGCGTCGAGACGAAGGGATGGGCGCATGGCCCAAGGGGAGCGGTCGCAAGTTAGGCCCCGGGGAGGGGGTCCGGTTTCCCGGAATTTCAGGCTCCCATTCTCGCACAGCCGGGGCGCGGGGGGAACCGACGGCCTTGCTCGTCGTCCAAGGGAGATCGCCTCCACGACGCAGCTTTGAAAAGCGCCGCCGCTTGGCGCACAATATCCCTTTTTCCCCACCCCAATCGTCGCCGGACGCCGTATTTCGAGGGATCGACCTTGGCCGCCACGCCCCCCAAAGCCTTTGATGATCTGCGCGCCTTCGTGAGATTTCTCGAGGAGCGGGGAGAGTTGGTGCGGGTGCGCACCCCGGTGGACCCCCATCTGGAAGTGACCGAAATTTGTCGCCGCCTGATGGCCCAGGGGGGGCCGGCGGTGCTGTTCACCAACGTCAAGGGGTCGAAACTGCCGCTGCTGGCCAACCTGTTCGGCACCCAGGAACGGGTGGGCATGGCCATCGGGCGGTCGCTGGAGGAGTTGGAGGGGTTGGGGGATCTGTTGGCCGAGATGCGCAATCCCCGTCCCCCGACGGGCGGCGTGGGCGGGGCCCTGGACATGGCGATGCGCCTTTCGCCGGTGCGCCACATGCCCACCCGGCGGGTGAAAAATCCCCCCTGCCAGGAGGTGGTCTGGGCCGGGGCGGAGATCGATCTGTTCAAGCTCCCCCTCATGACCTGCTGGCCCGAGGACGCCGGCCCCCTCATCACCTGGCCCATGGTGATCACCCAGGGGCCGGAAGGCGGCCCGGTCAATGTCGGGGTCTACCGCATGCAGGTGATCGGCAAGGACCGGGCGATCATGCGCTGGCTGCCCCATCGGGGCGGAGCGCAACATTTTCGCCGCCACAACGGACCCATGCCGGTGGTGGCGGCCATCGGGGCGGATCCGGGGCTGCTGCTGGCGGCGGTGACGCCCATCCCCGAAACCCTCTCGGAGTTCGCCTTCGCCGGACTGCTGCGGGAAAAACGGGTGGAGATCGCCCAGGCCCTGACCTGCAACCTGCCGGTCCCGGCCCGGGCGGAAATCATCCTCGAAGGGGTGGTGGACCCCCTGGAGATGGCCGACGAAGGCCCCTTCGGCGACCACACCGGCTATTACAACGAGGTGGAATCCTTCCCCGTCTTCACCGTCAAACGGGTCACCATGCGCCGCGACCCGATCTATCTCAGCACCTTCACCGGGCGTCCGCCGGACGAACCGGCCATCCTCGCCCTGGCCCTCAATCGGGTGTTCACGCCGCTACTCAAGCGGCAGTTTCCCGAAATCACCGCCTTTCACCTGCCCATGGAGGCCTGCTCCTACCGGGTGGCGGTGGTGGCCATCGAAAAAGGCTATCCCGGCCACGCCTTTCGCGTCATGACCGGCATCTGGGGCTTTTTGCGGCAGTTTCTCTACACCAAGTTCATCATCGTGGTGGACAGCGGCGTGCCGGTGGCCGACTGGCCCTCGGTGATGGAGGCGATGAGCTGCAACGTCAACGCCGCCCGGGACGTGGTGGTCATCCCCTTCACCCCCATCGACTATCTCGACTTCGCCTCGCCCCAGCCGGGGCTGGGGGGCAAGATGGGCCTCGACGCCACCGCCAAGCTGGCCCCGGAACTGGAGGCCGTCCCCCATCGCGGCGATCTGGCCTCCGACCCCGCCTGCGACTGGCCCTCGGCGGTGTTGCGCACCATCCCCTACATCCGCCATCTGCGCATTTTTCCCGGCGGCGGGGCGGTGGCCCTCTACCTCGACAAAACCACCCCGGGTCAGGGGCGCAAGGCGGTGGAGGCGTTGTGGCGGCTGGTGCCGCCGACGGCGGGGGCGGAGCAGGTGTGGGTCTGCGACGACGACCTGCGCCCCGGCCACTGGGGCGATCTGCTGTGGGCCATGACCACCCGCTCCGACCCCGGGCGGGATGTCATGCTCGACCGGCGCAACGCCCGTTTCGCCATCGACGCCACCCGCAAATTTCCCCAGGAGACCGTCCGCCAATGGGGCCGCGTCCTGGTCATGGACGAGGAGACCCAGGAGCGGGTCACCGCCCGCTGGGGGGAGTACGGTCTCCCCGGCGCCTCCCTTCCCGAAGAGCCTCCCACCGAATGATCCCCCTCCTCCTCCCCCGGATTCCGTGAAACCTCCCACCCCCCTCATGGTCTAAAGATTCGGACGGAACAACGGGGGAGCATCCCCTTGTTTCTCTGCCGAACCGCCATGGGCGGGGCGGCGATGCGTCATCCGAGATTCGGGGGAGGAACATTCGATGAAAACGCCGGAAACAGCCTTCGTGACCCATCATCCATTCAAGGTCCAGGGATTGGAGGGCGTGGCCAGCGAGGCCCTGGCGCAACAGAGGCTCGCCGCTCTCCCCGGCATCAAGGAGGTCCACGCCAACTGGCTCATCGGCGAGGTCGAGGTGGCCTACGATCTGCGCGCCGTCGAGGAAGAACAGGTGGAAGAGCGGCTGCGCGAGGCGGGATTTCCCCCGGTCCACTCCCTCTTGCAAGACCTCAAGGTGGAGTGGTACCGTTACAATGATCGCTATCTACGGGAGTTCCTCTCTCACGACTCCATCACCATCAACCGTCCCCCCGCGGGAATCGGGAATCTGCTCCACTAGAGCGGATTGCGCACTCTCCCCGTTGCGCCTCCGGGAGGGGTGGTCTCCCTCCTCCCGGAGTGTCGTTGTTTCATTTCAGATCTGCACACCAGGAACTTGAGGGAGCAAGGGACTCATTCCAAAAATAGATCGTCATTCCCGCCCCCGATTTAAGCCTTCGAGGGCAGGCTGCAGCGGGAATCCAGCCGTTGATTCCATGCGCCTTACCCCATCACCACGACAGAATAAAAATCGTCGCCCGAACATTCGGTGCAATATTTAATATAATAAGCTTGCTATAGTCGTTTCATTTGAGATTGGCGCACCATGAGCTTGAGGGAGCAAGGAACTCATTCCAAAAAATAAACCGTCATTCCCGCCCCCGATTTAAGCCTTCGAGGGCAGGCTGCAGCGGGAATCCAGCCGTTGATTCCATGCGCCTTACCCCATCACCACGACAAAATGATCTCCCATAGTACCTGGCGTATCTTGGAAGTGCAATACAATCAAACGATCAGTGTTGGCCATTCCAGTGGTTGACTTTTGACGCTTGAATGAAAGTATGTCCATTTCATCTTGGGCGCAAGATCGGCGGTTCAAAAACACAAAGGCTGGATTCCCGCTTTCGCGGGAATGACGTTTTCGGGGGGGAAAGTTGGTTGCATCCCCCAACACCGCTTGGGATCATGCGCCATTTTGAATTGGAACGACGATAATCTTGACAACTCCACGGATTGGCTTCGGTGTTTGAATGAAAGTCTGTCCATTTCATCAGGGACGTCAAGATCGGCGGTTCAAGGACACGAAGGCTGGATTCCCGCTGCAGCCTGCCCTCGAAGGCTTAAATCGGGGGCGGGAATGACGTTTTCGTGGGAAAAAGTTGGTTGCATCCCCTGACCCCGCATGACGTTATGTGCAAGTTTTAAATGGAACGACCATAGCAGGCGTGGAACCCTTTGAACCCGGCGATGAGTCGTTTGATGATGTTGCGGGCGGGCATGGTCGGCTCTCCGGGAAACGGAACGGCTCCAGCGCGGGGGAATGGTCGGCCCTGGCGGAAGATCGGAATCACTTTCGCTGAAGGTAGCAAAGTCGGAAAAAAATCCATCCCCGCCACGCCCCGGGCGGGGGTCGAAATCTCTTTTCGTTCCGCCGCAGGCATCGTATGGTGGAGAGCTTCCGAGAGGACTGTTGGCCCAGAAAGGATCGACGGCGTGGCCTTGCTCAATGATTTGATGGTAATTTTCGCCCTGGCGGTGGCGGTGAGCTACTTGTGCGGCCTGGTTCGCATTCCCGTCATTCTGGGTTTTCTGCTCACGGGAACCCTGGTGGGCCCCCACGGTTTCGCCCTGGCGGGGTCGGTCCACGCCATCGAGGAGCTGGCGGAAGTGGGGGTGATGCTGCTTCTCTTCGTCATCGGCATGGAAATTTCGCTGGAGCAGATGGCCCGCATGCGCCGGGTGGTGGCGCTGGGGGGCGGGCTGCAACTGGGGTTGACCATCGCGGCGACGGCGGCCCTGGCGTCGCCGATATTTCCCGGCTGGGGCTCGCCCCTGTTCGTGGGCTTTCTCGCCGCCATGAGCAGCACCGCCATCGTCCTCAAACTGTTGCAGGAGCGGGCGGAAATGGCCTCCCCCCAGGGCCAGGCCACCCTGGGGGTGTTGATTTTCCAGGATGTGATGATCGTCCCCATGATTCTGCTCACGCCGCTGCTGGCGGGGGGCGGCGGCGCGGCGGAATCGTCCGGCCTGGAGCAGGCGGCGCGGGTGGTCGGGGTGATGGCGATGTTGGCGGCCCTGACCCAACTGGTTCCCCGGCTGCTGCTACGCATCACCCGCACCCGCAGCCGGGAGCTGTTTTTGCTCAGCATCATCCTGTTGTGCCTCTTCGTCGCCTGGAGCACCGCCAAAGCGGGGCTCTCCCTGGCCCTGGGGGCCTTTCTGGCGGGGGTGATCATCGGGCGTTCGGAGTACAGCCATCAGGCGGTGGGCGACGTGCTGCCTTTTCGCGACGTTTTTTTGAGCCTGTTTTTCGTCTCGGTGGGGATGTTGCTGGATGTCCGCTATCTGCTGGACCATCTGGGCCTGGCAATGGCCCTGACCCTGGGGTTGGCGGCCATGAAGTGGCTCACCGCCTCGGGGGCGCTGCTGCTGGCCGGGGCCCCGCTCAAGGCGGCGCTGCTTTCGGGGGCGGCGCTGGCCCAGATCGGGGAATTTTCCTTCGTTCTTTCCAAGACCGGCATGGATCTGGGGCTGTTTCCCCGGGAGTATTATCAGCCCTTCCTGGCGGTATCGATCCTCTCCATGGCCGCCGCGCCGTTCATGATCCGTTTCGCTCCGGCGGCGGTGGAGGGGGTGTTGCGTCGGCCCGCCCTGCAACAATGGGTGCGTCGCCGCCTGGAGGCGGAGAGCGCGGCGGACGCCGACTCGCTCCAGCAGGCGCCCTTGCGGGACCATCTGATCATCGTCGGCTATGGGGCCGTGGGGCGGATCACCGAGACGGCGGCGCGCTCCGCCGGGGTGGTCACCGTGGTGTTGGAGATGAATCCCGAGACGGTGCGTCGGGAGCGGCGGGCGGGGGTGAACATCCGCTTTGGCGACGCCGCCCAGGAGCCGGTGCTGGAGGAGGCGGGCCTCCACCACGCCCGGGTGTTGCTGGTCGCCATCCCCGACGCCGCGTCGTCGCTGCGGGTGGTGGAGACGGCGCGGCGGCTCAATCCGGTGTTGCACATCGTGGCCCGGACCCATTGGGCTCAGGAGGCCGACGAGCTGTTGCGCCTGGGGGCCAACGAGGTGATTCACGCCGATTACGAGGCGGCCATGGAAATTTTGGCCAAGGTGCTGGCGCACTACCACCGGCCCCTGGACGAGATCGAGGGGCTGACGGGGCGGTTGCGCTCCCGGGGATACGCCTTGTTGCGCCACGCCGACGACGCCCCGAGCTTCCCTGAAATCGCCGACCCTTTTTCCGAGCTGGTGATCGGGACGTTGCGCCTCAAACACGACTCCCAGGCGGCCCGCCTCACCCTGGCGGAGTCCGCCCTGCGCTCCGAGCACGGCCTGACGGTGCTGGCGATTCACCGCCAGGGCGTGACCCTGGCCCATCCCGACGGCGGCGCCCTTCTCGAACCCGAGGATCTGTTGCTGGTGCTGGGCCGACCCGAGGACGTGGCCAAGACCTCCCTCTGGTTCGCCCCCCCCGACGCCCCGCGCCCCGACGTTGGAGAACCCTCGTCGTGACGTCCATAATTCCCCCCAAGGAGGAACTGGCCATGTCTTCCGCTCGTTTTCCCCTTCGTTCGGCGCTGCTCGCCGCGCTGCTCACGCCCTTCCTCGCCGCCGCCGGGGAGGAGGCGCTTCCCCCTTTAAGCACCGGGCAATCGGTTTATGTTCCGGTCTATTCCCATGTTTTGCACGGCAATGTGAACGAAAAGGGCAGGCCGGGCGAACTGCTGTTTTCCGCCATGTTGAGCGTGCGCAACACCGACCCGGCCTATCCCATGACCCTCACCGCGGTCAACTATTACGATACCCAAGGCCGGATCATCCGCCCTTTCCTGGGCAAGGCGCAACCCCTTCCTCCCATGGCTTCCACCGACTTTTTCGTGGAACATCAAGATCGTTCGGGGGGGACGGGGGCCAATTTCGTGGTGACCTGGAAGTCGGATCACCCGATCAATCCTCCTATTCTCGAAACGGTTCATGTCTATTTCTGGGGCACCCAGACCCAATCCTTCGTCACCCGCGGTCAAGTGATCCGGATGCAGGAAAAGCCCGCCGCCAAACCTGACGCCAAACCTGACGCCAAGCCGGACGCCAAGCCTGACGAAACACCCCGTCGGTTTACATCGGAGCGGCCCCTGGACGATCATTAGAATATCTCCGCCCGCGTCTCGCCATGAGCCATGGATTTTGGCTCCGGGATGGGAGTAGCGTTCGACCTTCAACTTTCGCCTGTTGACCCTGACCCTTGCCCCGGGAGTCCCCGCCGTGTCTGCCCCCCCCACCCCTCACCGCGCCTTGGTCCTCTGGCTATACACCGTCTGCGCCTTCATTTTCGCCATGGTGGTGATCGGCGGCCTGACCCGGCTCACCGGCTCCGGACTCTCCATGGTGGAGTGGGCCCCCATCCTGGGCTGGCTCCCCCCCATGAGCGACGCCGGATGGCAGGACGCCTTTCAAAAATATCAGCACTTCCCCGAATATCAGTTGATCAACCGGCGCATGGGGCTGGCGGAGTTCCAGGGGATTTTCTGGCTGGAATACATCCATCGCCTGGTGGGGCGGACCATTGGCCTGGTCTTTCTGCTGCCCTTCCTGTGGTTTCTCGCCAAGGGCCAAATCGCCCGGGAGTTGGCCCCGCGCTTTGTCATCATGTTCGTGCTGGGGGGGCTGCAAGGGGTGATGGGGTGGATCATGGTGTTGAGCGGCATGGAAGAGGATCCTCACGTCCAGCCGATCAAGCTCACCGCCCATCTCATCTTCGCCTTTTTGCTCTACGCCTATATCTTGTGGACCGCCTGGAATTTGCAATACGGCCAGCGTCCCAAGCCCGCCGCCCCCATTCCCGGATTCGGCTTCGCCCGGCTGGTGACGGTGTTGATCACCCTGACCGCCGCCTCCGGCGGTTTCGTCGCCGGACTCAAGGCCGGCGGAGCCTACAACACCTTCCCTCTGATGGGCGAACGCTGGATCCCCGAGGCCTATGGTCAGTTTGAACCCTTCCTCCGCAATTTTGTGGAAAATCCCGCCACCGTGCAGTGGAATCACCGCCTGTTGGCCATTCTGACCCTCTGCCTGGTGGTCGCCCTGTGGGCAGCGTTGAAAAATCTCCCTCTGGCCCGGCGGACTCGCTGGGGGGCGAATCTGATGTTTGGCTGGGTCTGGGTGCAGGTCGGGCTGGGAGTGATGACGCTGCTGCTGTTCGTCCCCATCGCGCTGGCGTCGATGCATCAGGCGGGGGCGCTGGTGTTGTTGACCCTGGCCCTCTACGTCGTTCATGGATTGCGCCACGCCCATCCGTCAATGGACCCCAAAATCTGGACCGTGTGATAGAGTCATTCCATTTAAGATTGGCGCATTGGAAGATTGATGGAGCAAGGAACTCATGCCCCAAAATAGACCGTCATTCCCGCGAAAGCGGGAATCCAGGAAAGCCGATCAGTGAATGGCTCCCTTCAAACAAACGGAAA
>JADGAP010000114.1 GCA_015231965.1 Magnetococcales bacterium
TTTCACCTAATTCCGGATTTCTCCCCAAAAAATCGGGGGTGCTGAATAGTTACGTATGAGCAACCATCAACGGGATACGGAGCGGATCATGGACAAGAATTGCGGAATCCGGGATGTTCTGGTACAGCAATTCCAATTTAAAATTGATCAAGCTGAATGGAACGGGGTTTCGTATGATATGAAGGGACTGCGGGTCCAGGACAGAGCCCTGAGGTTTTGACTTTAGCTTTTGATTTGGCAGTTTTCTAGGCGCGCATTCAAGAGAAGCCGAAGCGCTTTTTGCTTCGGCGCAGCGCGCCCAATCGTGATTCGGGCATCCCTGGCCCTCCCCCTTCGGACTCGCAGGCGGGCAGATTGTCACGGAACCCTACGTTTGCGACCATCTCGTGATGCTGGGCACAATTAATTGGGGACCACTATAAAATGTTCGTTGCAATATCAATGACGTTGAAGCATTTTTACGCCGTTCCTCCGGCAGACGGTCAGGGGGGTGGCTCCGGAATCGGGTCCGCCCGGGCAGTGAAGACCAACCCCTTGCCATAGCTGGACTCCAGGGGGAGTTCCTGGCCGGTCAGCTCCTCCACCTTGCGACGGAGACGCAGGACCATGGTATCCAGGTTGCGGCGGGCGGCCAGGGTCTCCTCCTTGTCCATGGCGGCGAGCAATCGGGGCCGTTCCACGGTCTGCCCGGGGCTGCGGAAGAGCGCCTCCAGCAGGGCCATTTCCGAGGCGTTGAGCTTGACCCGTTGGCCTCCGGGGGCAATCAACTCCCAGCCCAGCCGGTCCAAACTCCAGGCCGGGGGGCCGTCGGCGGGGGGTGGCTCCTCCCGGGTCAGGCGGCGTTGCAAACTGCGCAGCGTCGCCTCGATGACCAGCAGATCCGTCCCTTTCATCAGATAGGCGTCGGCACCCGACTCCAACCCCATCACCTGATCCCCCACGCCGCCTCGGCAGGTGAGCATCAGTACCCCCGCCGCCGTATGAGCTTGACGGAGTTTGCGGGCGATTTCCAAGCCATCCTCGCCGGGCAGCATCCAGTCCAGCACGATCAATTCGGCGGACTCCCGGGCCAACTCCCGCCACAGCGAGGAGCCGTCGCCCACCCCCCGGGCGAGGAACCCCCGCAGATTGAGAAACTCCACCACATCCCGCAGCAGTCCGGGGTCGTCGTCCACCACCACGACGCGACAAGGCGCGGCAACGGCGGCGGGCGGGTTCGGAGAGGGGAGCCTGTCGTCCATGGGTCTTTGTCCCTGCGCTTGCCTCGAAATATGGAATTATAATTCTTGCTAAATCATGCGCCGTTGTCACGCGAAATGAAACGGTTCAGGGTTTTTCCCAAAATCGCGAGCCGCCGGGAAACCAACATGGGTCAAACGATTCGACAATGGGGCGGGGTTGTGGTTCTGCTGTGGCTGATACTCGGGGCAGGCCCCGCGGCGGCGGCGGGGGAACCGTTGCGTCTGGCGGAAGGGGATGCCCACCACTCGCTGGCCGGGCGGATGGCGTTGCTGCTGGACCCCGGCGGGGAGATGACCCTGGAGCAGGCGCGGCGCGCGCCGGAGAGCGCCTTTCGCCCCCTCGACCGTTTTTGGAGCGGCGGCTTCACCCCGACCATCCATTGGTTCCGCTTTACCGTGATGCGAGAACCCTCCGCCCCCGCCGAGTGGATTTTGGCCATGGGGTTACCCTTTTTGCAAGACATCCAACTCTTCCAATTGGATGAGAACGGTGCCACGACCCAGGCCCGCTTGGGGGCGAAGATTCCTTTCGCCCTGCGGCCGCTGCAAACCAGCCATCACGCCCTGCGGGTCCACCTGCCGCCGACGCGACCCGTCACCTTTTTCGTCCGGGTGGAGAGCAACACCGTCAAGGCCTTCACCGCCGATTTATGGACGCCCGCCGCCTATCTGGCCAACCAGACCCGGGAAAGCGCCACCCAGGGAATGTTCCTCGGGCTGTTGGGCATCATCGGGTTCGTCTACACCATTTTCGGCCTGTGGTTGCGGGATTGGGGTCTGGTGGCCTACGCCGCCGTCTGCTTCTCGCTGATGATGCAGGTCTTGGGGCCCCACGGCTACGGCGCGGTGCTGTTCGCCCCGGCGGATTACCATCTCGTGATTCTCTTCACCGGCGTCTCCGCCCTCTCCATCACCATCGCCGCTCCCATCATGTGGGTCCATTTTCTCGACATGCGGCGCCACTACCCGCGCCTCCGTTGGCTCTACTTCGGCCTGTCGGCGGCCTCCGCGCTCACCCTGCCGTTGATCTTCCAACCGATCTATTTGAAGCTCGTCCCTGTCATGTCGCTGGGAGGGGTCGCCATCACGGTCATCAGCCTGGGATTGGTGATTCATCGCTTGCGCCAGGGGTTTGATATCAAGCTGGTCTATTATTTTTTCGCCTTCCTCGCCATCGGGGTGGGGGCGGCGGCGCTGATGGGGGGTCTGCTGGGGGTGTTGCCGATCAACGATTGGACCCGCCACGGCCTGCAATGGGGCTCCATCGGCCACGTGGTGATTTTGATCTTCGCCGCAACCCATCGCATCAAGCGGATCCAAATCGACAAGTTCAAGGCGGAACGGCAGGCGGAGTTGGAGCGCAAGCGGGCCGAGGAGCAGCGCCACATGACGGCCATGCTCTCCCATGAATTTCGCACGCCGCTGGCTGCCATCGACAAGGCGGCGCAGTTGGTCCAACTCACCGAATCAGGACTGGGGGAGGGAACCTGCGAACGGTTGAGCCGGATCCGCGATCTTTCCGCCCGTCTCACCGGCTTGATCGATCTGTTTCTCACCGCCGAGGCCCTGGATCACGGCGGCTTGCAGCCCCATCGGGCGGCGATTCCCCTGGCCCCGTTGTTGGAATCCTTGCGGGAGCGCGCCCCGGAACGTTTGGAACTGGTCGTGGATTCCTCCCTGAGCTTCTCCCTGGACGGCGACCTGATCCTGATTGCGGTGGGCAATCTGGTGGACAACGCCCTGAAATATTCCCCGCCGGAGAGCCGGGTGACGGTTGCGGCGCAACGGGAGGGGGCGGGGCTGCTCTTGCGAGTGAGGGATCGGGGGCGGGGCCTGACCCCGGAGGAGGTGGAGCGGTTGGGGACGCGCTATTTTCGCGCCCAATCCGCCGAGGGGACCAAGGGGACCGGATTGGGGGTTCACATGGCTCAGGCCATCGTGGCGTCCCACGGCGGGGCATTCGCGGTGCAAAGCCGCCCGGGGGAGGGAACGGAGATCACCCTGCGGCTTCCCCCGGCGTAGGCGCATCCTCTTCCCAGGGGAGGGGAGCCGGGGGAGTCAGGCGATCATCGCCCGCAGTTGGGCGGTGGCCGCCTCGTCCACCACCATCCCCTCGGGCAAGGGGTGAAACCGCGCCGCCGCCCGGGCGAGGGACTCCTCCCACCCCGGGGGGACGAACGCCCCCGCCAACTCCGCCAGGGGGACGGCCAGGAAGGCGCGATGGGCGATTTCTGGATCGGGCAGGCGCAATTCGGGACCGTCCAAGGCGCAATGTCCCCAGATCACCAGATCCAGATCCAGGGTCCGGGGTCCATAACGATCCCCGCCGCGCAGTCGTTGCTCCTCCGCCTCGATGCGCCGCAGCCACCCCTTGACCGCGACGGGATCCGCCCGGGGGGGGCGACACAAGGCCGCACCATTGAGATAGTCCGGCTGGGGCGGCCCCAGGGGACGGGTGCGCCAGACCCGGGAGACCGCCTCCACCCCCATTTGTTGATGCAAACGCCGCAGCCCCCCCGTCAAGTGGCGCAACGGATCGAGGTTGGCCCCGAAGGCGATGAGCAGGGGAGCGGGAGGGGGCATGGCCAAGCGCCCCCTATTCGCGGGAAGGTCGACGGCGGCGAATGGTCACGCCCACGGTGCGGGTGAAACGCAACGCTCCGGGCTTGCGCACCGAAACTTCCGCCTCCTCCACCCGCTCATCCTTCAGGCACAGCCCGGCGATGGCCTCGGCCAGGGCCTCCACCAGGCGGAAGCTGGAGGATTCCGCCAAGGCTTGCGCCCCTTTGGCGATGGTTTTGTAGTTGATGGTGTCGGCGAGGTCGTCGCTCGTCCCCGCCGCCCGCAGATCGACGGTGAGGGAGACATCCACCCGCACCTCCTGCTGGGTTTTGCGCTCCCACTCCTCGATGCCGATGACGCACCGCAGCCGCAGGCCGCGAATTTCGATGCGATCCAAGTCACTCTCCCCATGGTTGAAAAAACAGGGCCGCAAGGGGCGTCGCCCCTACGTCAAATGCCGCCCGCCGTCGACGCAGATCATCTGCCCGGTGAGGTAGTCGTGTTGCAGCAGGAAGAGGACCGCCGCCACCACCTCCTCCGGCGTTCCGCCCCGCCCCAGGGGAACCGCCGCCGCCACCTTGGCGAATCGGACGCCGTCCGGGTCGTCGGGGGCGGGCAGGATCGGCCCCGGGGCCACGGCGTTGACCCGAATCGTCGGGGCCAACTCCTGGGCCGCCAGCCGGGTGAGGCTCCACAACCCCTCCTTGGCGACGGTGTAGGCCAAGTGACCGGGTCGGGGGTGGAGAATGCGCTCGTCCAGTCCGTTGATCACCACCCCCCGCGTCCCCGCCCCCCCCGCCGGGTCGGTCATCTCCGGCTGCCGGGCGAAGGCTTGCATCAACAAAAAGGGGGCGGTGAGGTTGAGGGCCAGATGGCGGTTCCAGTGGTCCAGGGAGCTTTCCCGCACCGTTCCGGGCTCGAAGATGGCGGCGCTGTTGAGCAGCACGCTCACCGGACCCAGCCGCTCCCGCGCCCGATCCAGCAATTCCGCCGCCTGGATGGGATCCGCCAGGTCCGCCGCCAGCGCCGTCAGCCGCGCCGGACGCCCCGCCGCCGCCGTCTCCCCTTGCAACGCCTCGACCAGGGCCTGGGCCTCTTCGTGGGAGTGGTGGTGGTGAATCGCCACGTTGGCCCCCTGACGGGCCATCATCGCCGCCAACGCCGCCCCCAGCCGTTTGCCACCCCCCGTCACCAGGACCGTCGCGCCGGTCAGTTCCATGACGCCCCCGTCTCGCCTTCCGCCTCGCCTCACATGTGGGCGAACAGATCCTCGTTGGGCCAACCGGCCAGGTCCAGCGACACCCGGGCGGGCAGGCAGGCCATCACCTCCAGGGCCAGTTCCCACCGCCCCTCCCGCCGCAACATGAACTCCAAGCGATCCCGAAGCGCCGCCAAATGGATCACATCGTTGGCGGCGTAGGTCACCTGACGGGGAGAAAGCTCCTCCGCCGCCCAGTCGGAGGACTGCTGCTCCTTGTCCAAATCGACCTCCAGTAGCTCCTTGACCAAATCCTTCAAGCCGTGGCGATCGGTGTAGGTGCGGGCCAGCCGGGAGGCGATTTTGGTGCAAAAGACCGGTTGCACCCGAATGCCCAGCCAATGGCGCAAGGAGCCGAGGTCGAATCGCGCAAAATGGAACACCTTTTGCAGGGAATCGGCTTCCAACAGGGTTTGCAACCGGGGGGCCGTCGGTTGGGTGACGCGCACCAGGGAGGTCAACCCCTCCTCGTTGCACAATTGGACCACGCACAAGCGGTCCCGGGGAATATGCAACCCCAGGGTTTCGCTGTCCACCCCCACCATGCGGCTGGCCAGATAGTCCTCCAGCCGCGGCGCATCCAAATCTCCGGTGAAAACGGTGGGGGGGGCGAAGGGTTTTCTGACGTTATTCATGGCGCGGGCTCCTTGTGCGGCGCTGGAACCGCCTCCCCGTGGCGGCGGAAGGGATTTTTGAAGATTTCAACCCGTGAGGGAATCGTATATAATTGTTCGATGGGGTTTCGCCTCAACCGAGGAACTCCGCCCGGGGCGGCCTGCTTCTCCGTCCGGGGAAAAGGACGAGAGGGGGCGTTCCGTTTCAAAATAACCGGCGACGCGCGCGGAGGGAAGCCCCAATGGGGCGACGCGGCGACGCCCATGCGTGAAATTCCCTTGGGGAGATGTTGACATGGCAGGCGGTTCCCGGTTTTCCAACGAACAGATCGAAAAAATCCGGAAAACCCTTCAGGGCTCCCTGGGGGATGAATCCTCCCAGGTGTTGCAATCCCTGGAGAGCCGCCTGTCCATCGGCGAAGGCCCGGAAATCTCCCTGAACGCCTCCGACGACGAGGACGAGAGCGGCGGCAAGAAAGTCCGCGCCCCCGGCTCGATCAACGTCGGGCGGATCATCGAGGAGAACAAGGTCGAGAAAATGCTCGAAGCCTTGCCTCAGGTGAAGGAGAACCATCAGGCGGTGCGCATGCTGGTCACGGCCGTCCTGCAACACCCGGAGTCCAAAGCCTTCCACATGGTGGAGGCCCTGGGCAAGGTCAAGGGCGAGGTGGAGTTGGTCAACGCCCTGTGCAAGGGGATCATCTCCCGCAAAGGGGTCAACCCCCTGATCGAGGCGTTGCGTCACGCCACTGCCAGCCAAGAGGCGATGAAAATGCTGGCCTACGCCGTGGCCGAGCAGGGCACCGTGGCCCACATGATCCGAGCCATCGCCACCGTCCATAAAAATCAGGAGCTGGAGATGATCTGGGCCATGGAGATCATGGCCAAGGGCGGCGTGGATCAAATGCTGGAGGCCATCAACCTGATGGACAAGGCCTCCCCCGGCATCGTCATCTTGGCCACCGGCGTGGTCAGCAACAAGGAGGTGGCCATCAGCCAGTTGGTCTCCGCCCTGCAAAACTGCAAGGACAACCCCAAGGCCGCCTCGATCATCGCCGTCGAACTGGCCCGCCGCGCCGACATCTCCTCCCTGGTGACGCTGCTGGAAAAATATGTCAGCGACGACAGCGACGCCGGCGAAATCGTGGTCTGCAAGTTGGTGGAAAAGGGCCGCCCCCCCCAGATGGTCCAGGCGGTTCGCAGCATCTCCAGCAACTCCATGGCGGGCCGAATCCTCGCCGCCGGCATCATCCAGGGCGGTCAGGCCGAGTTGGTGGAACGGGCCTACAAAACGATGAGCACCAGCGCCCCGGGTGCCAAGCAGATGCTGGCCCTGGACCTGATCAAGAAAAAGGGAAAATTCAACGCCTTGCGCATCCTCGGCAAGGAGGTGTTGGACCTTCTGAAAAATCAGGAAGAGATCGAGGGGTTCGGCAAAAAGGCGGTCAAACGCATGGAGTGGGTGTTGAAAAGCGTCGATGCCAACGAGTCCACCGCGGGCGGCGGCTGATTCGACCTTCCTCCCCCCTTCCCCGCCCCGTCGGGAGCCTCGACATGAGTCCCCCCCGGCGTCAGGCGGTGACGGTCTTTCTCACCCACCAGGGGCGCATCCTGCTGGTGCGACGCAGCCAGCGGGTGGGTTCCTATCGCGGCTGCTGGGCTGGCGTCAGCGGCTATCTGGAACCCGATGCCGATCCCCTGGATCAGGCCCGGGTCGAGTTGTCCGAAGAGACGGGACTCTCCTCCGATCACATCGCCCTGCTGCGCCGGGGGGAGCCCCTGGAGGTTCCCGACCCTGAGTTGGACGTGGTCTGGCGGGTTCACCCCTTTTTGTTCTCCGTCGCCGACCCCGCCCGCATCCGCCTGGACTGGGAAAACGTGGAACAGCAATGGATCGCTCCGGAAGCGGTGGCCGCAAGCCAACCCGCCGTGCCGCGCCTGGCCGACACGTTCGCCGCCTGCTGGCCCCCGACAGCCGCCGCCCCGCCTTGATCTGGACTCGCAACCGCGCCGCGCCGCGGGTTGGCCTCACTTCGTGAAAACCTCCCTTTTCGCCCCTCCTCCTCGACGACCATGGAATATCGTCCGTTTGGCACCACCGGGCTTGCGGTTTCCGTCTTCACCCAAGGCGGCATGCGCTTTCTCCACGGCTGGGACGCCCCCCACGACGTTCTCCCCGACGACAGCCTGGAAAACGTCCGCCAAGTGCTGAACGCCTCCCTGGGTGCCGGGATCAATCTCCTCGAAACCGCCCGGGGCTATGGCAAGAGCGAACGGTTGCTGGGGCGGATTCTCCCCACCCTGGGTCGCCCCCGGGAATCCTTCCACGTGATGAGCAAGGCCAGCCCCACCCCCACCGCCGGGGAGATGCGGCGCAATGTCGAGGAGTCGCTGCAACGGCTGGGGCTTTCGTTCCTGGAACTGTACGCCCTGCACGGCCTCAACACCCGCGCCGACGTGGACTCCGCCCTCGCCCCCGGGGGCTGCCTGGAAGGGCTGGAGCAGGCGCAACGGGAGGGGCTGGTGGGGGCGGTGGGATTCTCCTCCCACGCCCCGACGCCCCTGCTGCTGGAAGCCGTCGCCAGCGGACGATTCGCGTTTGTGAATCTCCACTACTATTTTTTCAAGCGGGAAAACCGTCCGGTGTTGGACCTGGCCGCCGCCCTGGGCATGGGGGTGTTGATCCTCTCGCCCAACGACAAGGGGGGCTTGTTGTACGATCCCCCGCCCCGGTTGCGCCAACTCACCGCGCCGCTGCCTCCGGTGCATTTCAACGAACGGTGGCTGCTGGCCCATCCCGCCATCCACACCCTGAGCCTGGGGTTGAGCGAGCCGGATCATCTCGCGCTCCATCTCGGGAGCCTGACCCCCCTCCCCTACCGGGGCGCGACGGAAGAGGCGGCGGAAAAGCGCCTGGCGGCGGCGCAGGAGGCCTCGCCCCTGGCCTCCTGCGGGGGATGCCAGGCCTGCCTCCCCTGCCCCCGGGGGGTGGCCATCCCGGATATTCTGCGGCTGCGCCACCTGAGCGAAACCTTGGGCATGACCGCCTTCGCCCGCTATCGCTACGAACTGTTCGACCCCGCCGACCGCTGGATGCCCGGCGGCAAGGCCAACCGCTGCGACGATTGCGGCGACTGCCTGCCCCGCTGTCCCCGTCGCCTGGCCATTCCGACGTTGATGCGCCAGGTCCACGCCGGGATGGTCGGCTGAGGCGCGCGAGGCCTCCCCCCGGAGCGGTTTTCAGGAGGGCGAGGGCGGCTCGCTGGCGGGGCTCAGGCCGATTTTGTTGCGCTTGAGCAGCACCTCGCCGGTGGCGGTGTGGAAGGTGAGCAGGCGCGAGGCCCCGCCGCCCACGTCGGTCGCCAGCAAATGGAGCCGCTCCCGACGGATCAGGGCCATGGCGGCGTTGACGTTGCGGCGTCCGATCAGGGCCTCGTCATTTTTCTGCAAATTGAACATGTTGGCCCCGCCGAACAGTTTGACCACCAACTCTTGCCGGGTAGCACCGTGATGTTCAAAGTAGGAGAGCATGAACATCACCGAACAGGTGACATAATCCCCCAGGTTGCGGCAAATTTTCAGGCCGCACAGGGGTTGATCGCACGCCCGCTCGGCCAAGCGGCTGTGGCAGATGGTCCCCACCCGCAGCCGGGGATGGTACAGGGTGATGGAGACGCACGACCCCAGGACGGTGCGCACCTCCGCCGGTCGAATGCCGATATAGAGTTCCCCCTGTTCCAGATTGACCAGGGGAGGGGTCCGAGAGTCCATGGGCCTTTCCTTGCCAAACCCGTCGGCGCATCCGTCGCGCCAACGCTCCGAAAAACCAAACGCCGCCGAGCCGACGCGGTCAGACGCCGAGTTTTCCCAACAGCCGGTTCAACTCCCGGCGCAACAAGGGCAGGGCGCTGAGTTCCAATACAAAGAGCATCAATCCTTGCACCTCGTCCCGGTCGGGAAGGTGAAACCGCACCCGCAACTCCGCCAGGGAGGGTTCTCCCGGGGGGGACCATGCGGGGGCCAGGTCGCGCAACATGCTGGCGGCGTTCTCCACATGCACCGCCGCCCGTCCTTCGATTTCGCTCTCCAAAAACTGGCTCATGTTGGAAGCGCAGGTGTAGAGCAGCAAGTCGCCCACCTCCAGCATCGCCTCCTGTTCCATCCGTTCCCGCTCCCCGGCGGGGGGGGATTGGTGATTCCACAACAGATCGGCCAGATGACGGAAGGATTCCCGGGGGGCCGCCAGCAGGGCCAATCCCGCCACCGCCCCTTGCCCGGCAAAGAGCAGGCGGCAGGGCATGGCCACCATGTCCACCCCCGCGCCCAGCCCCTCGGCGATCACCTCGGTCATGCGCGCCCGTTCCACGACGCGGAACTCCGGAAGCGAAACGAAGACCTCCTCCCCCACCAGGTCGCTCAGGGTGGAGACGGCCTGTCCCAGGCTCATGTTGAAAAGTTCAACCAGCACATCCTGTTGCAGCGGATTGAGTTCGGGTGCCGACGGATTCCCTGGCGGATTGAGTTCGGACACCGGCGGATTCCCTGACGGAGGCGGGAGGAGCGAAACAAGGGAACGAAGCAAGGTTTCGAGGAAGGGGAGGGAGGGTCCGATTCGCGCCTCCCACCCTCGTCGTCGAAGACCAGGATGCGCGACTTGGCGCCAACTTTCAATACTGGGAGAGGATGCGTTGCAAATCCTTGCGCAACGTCTGCATGGCCGCCGAGGAAAACAGCAGCACCACGTAGCCCTGCAAGGTGGTGCCGATCTCATTCGCCTCGTCGGCGGTGTGGAAATTCATGATCAGGAAAATCACCCGCTGGTCCTGCCAAAGGCCGGGCGAGACCTCCGACGAAGCGGCGGGGAGTGCCGCCAAAGCCTCGGAATGAAAGAGGGCGTCGGCGTCGACCCGCAAAAATTCCGCCTGGGCGAAATCGAAATCGAAGGAGAGCATTTGGGTAAAGCTGGCGAGGAAGGCGTTGAGAATGATATTGCCCACGTCCAGCAGGGTCTCCTGCTCCAATTGGGGCAACGTCTCCAGGGGGGCGTCGTCGTGGAGCAGCTCCCGCACCAGTTGCAGGCTGTTGGCGCTGGGAAAGATCAGCAGCGCCGCCCCTTCCAGTTCCCCCGTGAAACATTGGCGCACCGCCACCATCTTTTCATCGGAGGCGTTGGGCAGATGGTCTCCGGCAGTACGCAGACGAACTCCTCGCCGCCGTAGCGGCCCACGAAGTCCATCGCCCGCTTGGTGACGTTGGCCAGCACCTGGGCCACCGCAACCAGACACGCATCCCCGGAGAAGCTCGCCGCCCTCCCCGACAACGGCGGCACCGGATTCACCGTGCCGTTGGGGGCCTTCCGTCAGGAGAGCAAGGCCCAGGCCCAGGCCCAGGCCGCCGATTGGCGCGCCAAGGGGTTCGACGCCTTCGTCGAACGCGCCGCCAAGTCCGACGGCGAGGCGGTTTACGCCGTGCGGGTCGGCTCCCACGCCGACCGTCAGGCCGCCGAGAGCAGCCGTCAGGCCCTCCAGGCCAAGGCCCCGGAGCTACAAGGATCGTCGCCAAGGCGACCCCGCGCTGACCCTCCCGTCGTTCCTCGCCCTTTCGGGATGGCGCTCCCAAACCGCAAGACGATAAATATCATTTATTAACGGTGCGGGGGTGATTTCTTGAATGCGTTCATCCTGGTTGAAAATTGCGCCCTGAACGTTCCGTTCATCAAGACGGCGGTCATCGAACAGTGTGCGCCGGGCGTGGGAGGGTGTACGTCTACTATCCATCTGACTTTGCCGCCAGTTTCACCGGCAGGTCGCGGCAATCCTCAACCCCCAATCATGTAATATCACATCATCACGTCCGGATCGGATCGGCGTTCCCCAGAGCGTCCACCATCCCAAACTCTGCGATTAATTACATCTAATATTCTTTCTGAATACATATTGACTTTTTTATGTTGATATGGCATTTATGGGCGGTCTGGATTGCGCCTTTTTTTGTTGCGTAGATGTTAACACTGAAGGGGATTGGGATGGGAATTTGGGAGTGTTAACCAAAGAGCGATACCACATCCTCAATGTCTCCGTTCACATGG
>JADGAP010000115.1 GCA_015231965.1 Magnetococcales bacterium
GGCGCGCTTTCAAAACAAGCCCGTTGCGTTTTCCGCAACGGGCGCAGCGCGCCCACTCGTCGCCGGAGGCGACCAGATTTTCACGGAATTCTACTTTTGCGGTCATCCTGTGATGTACAAAATTCGATTGGAAAGACTATAGCATGACCCTCCCCCGCCCTTGGAAGGACGCCTCATGGAAAACTTCAAGTTGGTCTTGCCGGAACATTTGAATCATTACGGATATCTTTTTGGCGGTCAGTTGCTCAAGTGGGTCGATGAGTCGGCCTACATCGCCGCCCGGCTGGACTATCCGGTGGGTGAATTTGTCACCGTGGCCATGGATCAGTCGGTGTTTTTGGAGCGGGTGAATCTGGGGGAGATCCTGCGCATCGAGGTCAAGCGGACGCGGGTGGGGCGAACCTCGGTGGTCTATCAAACCACGGTGAACAAGGCCCTCTCCCGAGAGGGGCATCCCGACGGGGCGCTGTTTTCCACCACGATCACCTTCGTCTGCATCGGTGCCGACGGGGCCAAGCGCCCCCTGCCCGCCGCGTGATCGCCACCTCTGAATGCCCCGCACCTCCCTGGCCGCCTCACGAGGTCTCCTCGTCGTGGTGCTTTTTGCACAGCCAGCGCAGTTGCCCATCCCGGGGCGAGATGGTGCGAATCAACCCCCGGTAGCCCCGGTGGGGGTCGATATGTTCCATCAGCTTGATCAACGCCCGCAGGGTGATCCCCTGGGCGATGGCGGGCTCCCCCTCCCGCCCGTGGGCGGTGAAGCGGGGCCGCTTGGGATCGGAGGGGCCGCCCAAGCCCCCGGCCAGCCTGCCCACCACGTCCAGGTGATTTTTGATATCGGGCGCAGCGATTCCCGCACTCGCGGCCATGGCCGGTCCCACCGCTTTCAACACCCGGGAGAAACCATCCAAATAGGGTCCGAGATCTTCCAGCAATGGACCGGGCTGCTTGAAATCGTAAGGGTCTCCCACGGGGTGCCAGAGTTGGTCATGCTCGCAGAAAAGTTGCAGTTGCAGCTTTTCCTTCCATGCGCCCATGTTGGACGCCTTGAGGGTGAAAATGCGGGGGCAGGTGATTTCCGCGATAGCAAGTTGGCGGGAGGCCGATTCCAAAAATTGCCGCTGGACCATCAGTCCCAGGGCTTGAAGTTCATCCCGCACCTCATCCCGAGTGGGGAGCTTGTCCACCTTATCCTCAAGCCGCGCCAGCACGGCATCCTGGGTAATCGGGTGCAAGCCAAAGAGAAGGGAGACCACCGATTGCTTGGATAACGTTTCATTGCATTCCACATCATCTCGCCCTTTTGAACGACGAAAGAGCAAATTTTCCATATCGTAGCTGTGGGAACACCCTCTCCCGCTCTCTCCTCCGCACGGGCAGGGGATGCGCCGCTTCATCTGCTCCATTAACCCCGGATAGTGCTGGAACGTCTGTTCCAGGGAGTCCTTGAGCAGGCTCAACAAGGCGACGGGAAAGGGGCCGCGCACCACCAGATCCAGTTGCCGCCCCAAGGGGTCGCAGGAGACCCGAGCCAAATGGCGGGGGGCGCGTCGCGGGTCGCCGAAAAGGCCGCCGTAGCGCCAGTGGCACCCCTGGCTGAAACGGTGGGCCTTGGCCAAAAACCAAGCGGGAATTCCGGCGGGGCGGGTGGGGAGCAGATAGCTGAATTTCAGTTCCGGCTGTCCGGCGAAACTCTCCCACAACGCCACGCAATCCACCCGCTGATCGGGCCGTTGATCGGGCGAATATCTCGGGGGATCCTCGGGAAGTAGTTCCACCACCACCGACCGGTCGTGGTCGTCCTCGGGAATGCGGTAGGAGATGTGGAAGGCCTCCATCATGCGCAACATGCGATCCTGGAAATTTTCCGGCAAATCCCGCCAAACGATCAATGACTCCTTGTGTTCCAGGATGCCGCGGGTGGCCTTGACCCGCTCGCTGTCCAACACCCGGTAGACGTGTCCAGTGATCCAATCCGGTTTCAAGACCACCGTATCTTCCAACCCCGAAAAATCCTTGAACCAGAGGATGCGCCCCAAATCGTGGAGTTGTTGTCCCAGATCATGGGCCTCCTCTCTTCCCAATCCGTGGGTACCCAAAAAGCCCATTAACTCCTGAGCGGTAATGTGATTTTCACGCCGTTTTTTCAGCGCCTCGGAGGCGCGGTGGCGCCGTTTGGGCCAGGGCGTCCCCATGAGGGGCATCCATTCGGGATCGGCGACGATTCGTTGAATCTCCTGGCGACACTGGTCCACGTTCATCCCGTTTCCGTTGTCCAGCAGAATCATTCCCCGCACCTGGGGATATTTTTCCTTCACATCCTGCTCGGGAAAGGAGGGGGTGCGATCCGAACCATGGGTAGCCACCAACAGAACGGGCGCCTCCGGGGCGAGGGCCCTGATTTGCTCCAACCAATGGTAAACCCGGCACTGTTCCCACCCCAAACGGCCATTCCAGACCAGAACGAACAGACTGCGCTGGGAGAGAAAAAATTGGTGGGTGGCGTGGTAAATGTCCTGCCCGCCAAAATCCCAGACGTGCAGGGTCATGTTGACTTCTGGTTTGTCGGGGTGAGGCAGGGTAAGGTCGGCAATCTCCACCCCCCGAGTGGTGGATTCTTGGGGATTGAATTTCCGCCCCAGCAATTGGCAGAGCAGGGAGGTTTTGCCAACGCCTCCTTCCCCTACCAGCACCACTTTGGAATTCCATAAAGGTTCCGCCCCCTCCTGCGCCAACTCCCGTAAAAAACGCAAAACGGCTTTGTTACCTTGATGGACCACCTCCGGCGGGGGAAAGACAAGGGGATTTTCGTCCACATAAAAATTATCTAGATTGGTCAGCAGGCCAATCTCCAGCGGCAGGAACGTGAGTTGATTACTTCTCAAAGAAAGACGTCGCAGGTTAGTTAACTGGCCAATCTCCGACGGCAGGGACGTGAGTTGATTGTCAGACAATACAAGTTGTTTAAGGCTGGTCAGATGGCCAATCTCCGACGGCAGGGACGTGAGTTGATTATTATCTAGATCAAGTTGTGGCAGGCTGGTCAGCTGGCCAATCTCTGAAGGAAGGAACGCGAGTTGGTTACTTCTCAGATCAAGTTGTTGCAGGCTGGTCAGATGGCCAATCTCTGAAGGAAGGAACGCGAGTTGGTTACTTCTCAGATCAAGTTGTTGCAGGCTGGTCAGATGGCCAATCTCTGAAGGAAGGAACGCGAGTTGGTTACTTATCAGATCAAGTTGTTGCAGGCTGGTCAGATGGCCAATTTCCGATGGCAGGGACGTGAGTTGATTATTCATCAAATTAAGTCGTTGCAGGCTGGTCAGATGGCCAAATTCCGACGGCAGGGACGTGAGTTGATTGCCACTCAAATCAAGAGATTGCAGGCTGGTCAGATGGCCAATCTCCGGCGGAAGGGACGTGAGTTGATTACCATTCAAATCAAGTCGTTGCAAGCTGGTCAGATGGCCAATCTCCGACGGAAGGGACGTGAGTTGATTGCCACTCAAATCAAGAGATTGCAGGCTGGTGAGATGGACAATCTCCGGCGGAAGGGACGTGAGTTGATTGTCAATCAGATTAAGTTGTTGCAGGCTGGTCAGATGGCCAATCTCCAACGGAAGGGACGTGAGTTGATTGTGATTAAGATTAATTAGTTGTAGTTTTGCCATCTGGCCGATTTCAGGCGGAAGAGATGTAAGTTGATTATTATTTATACAAAGTTGTGGCAGGCTTGTCAGATGGCCAATCTCTGGAGGAAGGAACGCGAGCTGGTTACTTGTCATATCAAGTTGTTTCAGGCTTGTCAGCTGGCCGATCTCCGGCGGAAGGGACGCGAGCTTGTTGAAACTCAAATCAAGTTGTTTCAGGCTTGTCAGCTGGCCGATCTCCGGCGGAAGGGACGCGAGCTTGTTGAAACTCAAATCAAGTTGTTTCAGGCTTGTCAGATGACCGATCTCCGGCGGAAGGGAACTAAGATTTATACATCTTAAATCAAGAAAAAAATCGCCATGCTCCGCCGCTTTTGCAATACGCCTCTCTGCCTCATTGAATCCCTCTTTGGGAGTTATGGCCATGCTTGGCGCTCCTCATATGGACATCTTGGGCAATAATTGCCAACAAAGGTACTCATGTTGCATCCTACCTCATGGAAATCATCCCGCCAAGGGGGATTTCGCCCCCATCAGGCCCATGGTCCCTTCGCCTCCCACACACCGGCGCAACGCTCAGGAAGTGACCGCCAGGAGTTCCCCGGAAGCAACGGGGGCGGGCCAGGAGGGGGTGTGGATCGGCTCGCCCAGGTCGGCGGCGGAGAGCAGATCCCGCACTTCCAACAGCCGGGCGATGAGGGCCGGTTCGGCGGCGGCGTAGGCGTCGTCGCGGACCTCGATGATCACCTCATCCCCCTCCTGGCGGGCGGCAAGGTGAATGGTTCCGGAACGGGGTTTGTTCGCCGCCTCCCGATCGTCGGGAGACTCGATGCCGTGGTCGATGCTGTTGCGCACCAGATGAATGAGGGGATCGGAAAGCTCCTCGATGACGTTTTTGTCCGCCTCGGTGGTTTCGCCCACGATGACCAGGTCGATGCGTTTGTCCAGTTTCCGGGAGAGATCCCGCACCAGACGTGGAAAACGCTGAAAAATGGTGGAGACCGGCATCATCCGCACCTGCATCACCGCACTTTGCAACTCTTCGGCAATGCGGTTGATCACCCCGTATTGATCTTTCAGTTTCTTGGCGAGGCCCCGAACGTTGTGGACTTCTTCCGCCTCCCGGGCGAGGAAAGGGATGGCGTTCTTGGCTACCACCAGCTCCCCGGTCAGGTTCATGATGCGGTCGATGCGCTCCTGGTCCACGCGCAGGGTGACGGCGCGGCCTTTTTCCGACTGGGCAGCCGCTTCCGCCGCGGGGCGGACGGCAACGCTCTCTTCGGCGGCGACCTGACCTTCCGCTTCCTGAATCAGAGGTTGCAGGAGGAGCCGAAGGGAATGGAAATTGCTCGACTCGGACGTCTCCCGAAAAACCGTCTCCAGGGCCTCCAGTTGGCGCTCGCGCCCCAGGCGGGCGTAGCATCCGGAAAGGACGGCAAGGATGGAGGCCACCCGTCCGGGGCGGCTTTCCACCGGGCAGGGGTGATCGACCAGGGCGAGTTGCGCCTTGAGAATGGCGAGCAGCATGGCCTTTTCGACGGTCGATCCCTTGGGGGAGACCGGACTCTCACGGCTTGCGGCTCCTCTGCCTTCCGCCAGTCCTGGCGGTGTGGAGTGATCGAACAGTGGAAACAAGGTGCCCAGCAAGCCCGCGTCAGGAGTGGCGAGGGCAGTCATGACGCCGATCCAGCGCAGCAGTGACGCCTGCCAGCTGTCCGGTTCTCCGACCTCCAGCTGTCGCCGCGCCAGGGCAAGCATTTCAGGCCAGGCTTTTCTGGACAACAAAGCGGCGAACTCTTCGGCCATACCCGTGAACTGGGCGGGGTTGCCCAACGGGCCCCGTGGACGAATCAGGGCCTTGGGCGAAATTTCCACAATCGCCACCTGGTCGGGGAGATAGAGGAACATCTCATCGATCACGGCGCGGGGGGCCAGACACAACACAAGAAAGCGCAGGTTGCACAAGAAGGGGTCAAACAGCCCGCTTTCCGGCCAAGGGTCGTTGATGACGCCATGCACGGCGATCAGGTCGGGTACGCGCAATGCCTGCAACAGCGGGTCGTCCCCCTGAAAGAAGCATTGGGCGTCGGGGGCGTAACGGATCGCCAACAGGGGATGGTTCGCGCTGACTGCCGCGACATAGGCCGCCATGGCCATGGACTCCGGCAGTTCGGCAAGCCAGGCCACATCCCGCGCCAGCGGCGAGACGGAGGCCTTTTCCTTCTTCGGCCCCGCCAGACCGGCCATCCAGGCCCGCAGTTTCTCGGCCAACGCCTTGCCTTCGGGTTCGGCCCAGTCGGGGAGTTTTTCCTCCTGCTCGATGGCGGACAGCCAAGCGCCGATGCGGTCCATGGCGGAAAGAAGCTGGTCCACCATTTCGCCGTTCAACTCCAGCTTGCCGGCGCGCACGGAATCCAGCAGATCCTCCCCCGCGTGCAACACCCGGGTCAGGGCGGCGTATTCCTCGAAGAGACCCGACGACCCCTTGAGGGTATGCACCGAGCGAAAAAGGCGGTTCATGGAGGCTCCGTCGCCGGGGTTCTCCTCCAGGGCCAGGAGTCCCTTGACGCTCTCCTCGATGAGATCCCGCGCCTCGCTCAGAAACTGGACCAGAAGGGGCGTCATAAGCCCTCCATGCCGGTCATGAGGCAGGCGGCGGCCCGCAACTCTTCCGGGCGCACCGGCTTGACCAGAAAGAGATTGGCCCCCGCGATCAGGGCTTGTTCCCGATCCACGTCCCGATGTTCGGTGGTGATCATGATGACGGGAACGCGCCACGCGGCGGGTTCCCGCCGCAACTGGGCGATCATGCGGAACCCATCCATCTTGGGCATGTTGACATCCACGAGCAGCAGATCGAATTCCCCCTGCATCGCCTTCTCCAGCCCTTCCATGCCGTTCACCGCCTCCTCCACCGTAAATCCGGCTTCAGTCAGCACCGTTCGGTGATACAAGCGGATGGTTCCGCCATCGTCCACCACCAGCACTCGTTTCATGTCGCCCACCTCACACCGTCAAAGGCTTCTGATAGACGATGGCGTCCTTGAAGCGACGCACCGTGAACAGAGACGAAATCCGGCTCATGGATTCGGAATGTCCGAGCATGAGGAACCCTCCCGGATTGAGGGCGTCGTAAAGGCTCTCCGCCGCGAGCCTCCTGGAGGTGTCATCGAAATAGATGAGGAGGTTGCGGCAGAAGATCACATCCAGGTTACGCATGTGCCGCATGCGCCCCAGTTCGTGGAGATTGACCTGGGAAAAGGAGACCGCCTGGCGCAGGTCTTCACTGGCGCGCCATTGCTGCCCGTCCGGTTCCGAGGTGAAATAGTGATTGACGAACTCCTTCGGCAGATATTGCAGGGAGCGCTGCCCGTAGAGGCCATTCCTGGCCGCGGCCAGAGCTTCGGTATCGATGTCCGAGGCCAGCAGCTCCACATCCACCGTGTCGATCAAGGGCCAGAATTCCATCAGGTAGATGGCCAGGGAGTAGGCACCGCCACCCGTTGACCGTTGCGACTGCGCACCAGGATGTCGGCCTCGCCTTTGGCCACATAGACATTCCCCGGCTCCAACACGGTGAGGTGCCCCGCCTGCTGGACCTTCAAGGGGCAGATGCCGTCCAGTCGCCGGGCGAAGGCCTCGGTGAAGGTGGCCGGCATGTGCTGGGAGAGCAGGATCGGCACGGGAAAATGGGCGGGCAGTTTGGTGAAAATCTCCTCCACCGTGCGCGGACCGCCCGTGGAGGAGCCGACCAGCATCAGTTTTTTCCCGGCGAGCCTGCCGCCGGATTCCGACAGCCTTCGCTTGACGGCAGGGGTTGCCGGAGCGGCCCGCGCCCGCATCTGCGCCACGGTCCCCCCCTTGGTGCGCACCTTGGACTTGGAGGCCGCGCGCACCTTGCTGCATAACTCCTCGGCAACCTGTTTGATGTTGTGGGAGACCGTCCCCCCCGGTTTGGGAATGTAGTCCACCGCCCCCATGGCCAGGGACTCCAGCGTGGCCATGGTCCCCTTTTCGGTCAGCGAGGAGACCATGACCACGGGCCGGGGCGATTCGGCCATGATGCGGGAGAGGCAGGTCAGGCCATCCATGCCGGGCATATTGATGTCCATGGTCACCACATCCGGTTGGAGTTGATGAACCATCTCCAATCCCTGGAGGCCATCTCTGGCCGAGGAAACCTCGAACTCTCCCCCTTCCTCCAGGATCTCCCGGAGGTATTTGCGCATGAGGGCCGAATCCTCGATGATCAAGACCTTGATCATGTAAAATCCTTTTGCGTCACGCGGCCTTATGCATGGACTTCAGGGCCTTGAGCTGTTTTTGGTCGAAGAGCTGGGCAGGCTCCAGGATCAGTACCATGCGCTTTTGCTTTTCCAGATTGGCCACCTGCCCCATGGTGCGGGCCTGCTCTTCCGACAGGTTGGGCGTGACCTCGATGGTGCTTTTGGAGATCTTGAGTACCTCGGCCACCGAATCGACGATGAAGCCGGTCTGCACCCCGTCCATGGTGAAGACCACGATGCGCTGCCGGTCGTTGCGCTTGCACTCCGGCAGCCCCAGGCGGCGACGCAGGTCGATGACGGGAAGGATGGAGCCGCGCAGATTGAGCATGCCCTCGATGAAGTCCGACACCTTGGGCACGGCGGTCAGCTCCTTGGGGATGCGGATGATCTCCTGCACGTTTTCGATGCGCACCCCGTACTCTTCCTCGAAGAGACGGAACACCACGAGCTGCACGTCGTCCTCCAACGCCTCTTTGTGGCGGCGATCATCCCGCTTATCGTCTCCCTGTCCCGATTCCTGTTGCATGGCCAGCGCCTCCTTCAGCGCCTTATGCTCGAAGAGGGCTTCCACGTCCAGGATGGAAACCAGACGCTTGCCGTCGTTCAGGCGGCAGATGGTGTTGATCTCCCTGACGCTGTTCTCCCCGGAGGAGAGCAACGCCGGGACATTGTCCGCCAGCCCCATGGGGACGCGCAGCACCTCGTTGACCTGATCGGTGACGATGCCTACCGAGCCGCCGCGGGCGTCGGCGTTTTTGTCGTCCAGGGAGATCACCACGATGCGGTTGTGCTCCCCGATGGTCGGCTGCTGGAAGTGGAACATCTGCCGCAGGCTGACCAGGGGCAGCAAACGGCTGCGCAGGTTGATGATCCCCAGGACGTGGGACGCGGTGTTGGGGATGTGGCTCACCTCGTCCGGAACGCGCACGATCTCCTGCACTCGTTCGATGGGGAAGGCGTATTCCTGCTGATTGACGGTGAAGCTGACCAACTGCATTTCGTCGCCCCCCCCCTCTTCGGCGCTCTTTTCCGCCTGGGTCTGGCTGGCTCCGCTCTCCTTGACCGAACGTTCGCGTCGGCGTTGGCCGGCGATGTCCTTGAAGTCGATGTCCATCATGCGTTGCACATCCAGCATCATGACCATGGCGTGATCGCCGCACTCCTTGACCACCCCGGTCAGGAGTTCGGTGTTGACCGTGGCCTGGATGGAGTCCACGGTCTCGATCTTGTCCGGCTCCACGGTCACCACCCGGGAGACCCGGTCCACCACGAAACCCACCGGCATGCCCACGTCCACCACCACGACGCGGGTCTCCTCGCTGGCGGGGCGCGTCTCCATCTGGAAGAGGCTGCGCATGCTCACGATGGGCAGCAGGGTGCCCCGCAGATTGGCCAGACCGGACAGACTCCGGGGCGAAAGCGGGATGTGGACCAGGTTCGGGACGCGAATGATTTCCTGGACCGAGATCACCGGGAAGGCGAAGACCTCCTCGGCCAGAAAGAAGGTGACGAATTGACGCCCTTCGGCGAAGAGGGCACCGCCCGTGCGGGCGACGTTCTCTTCCGAGGTTTCCTGCGGGTATTCCGCCATGAGAGTCTCCTTGTCGTGGCGCGGTAAGGGACCGATCAGGCGGCGGTCTGCAACTCGTCGGCGATGGTGGAGATCTCCTCGATGGCCCGGGCCAACTCTTCGGCCCCCTGGGACTGTTCCTGGGCGGCGGTGGAGGCTTCGTTGGCGGCGGCGGAGGCTTCCTGGGCGGCGGCGGAGATCTGCTCGATGCCCTTCTTGGCCTCGACCACCATCTCGTCCAAAATCTGGGCGATCTTCTGGACATCGGTGCTGCCCTTGAGCACGGCGATCATTTCGGTCTCCACCTGAACCATCTTCTTGGTGGTCTCCTTGGCCTTTTCCACCTCTTCCAGGGCGGATTTGCCGATCTCCTGCATGTCGCGCACCACGCCTTGGACCTGGTCCTGGATCGCCTTGACCAGATCCTTGATCTGCTCGGCGTTCTCGGAGGCGTCCTGGGCGAGGTTGCGGATGTCGGCGGCCACCACGGCGAAGCCCTTGCCGTACTCTCCGGCGCGCGCCGCCTCGATGGCCCCGTTGACCGCCAGCATGTTGGTCTGGATGGACACGGTGGAGATGGCGTCCACGATTTTGTCGATCTTGCGGGAAATCCGCTCCAACTCCCGCATGCGTTCGATGTCCTTTTTGCTCGCTTCCTGGGCCTCGCTGATGCCCCGGACCATCTCGTCCACCGCCGACTTATTCTTGGTCAGCAGGGCGGAAATGGCCTGTCCCCGCTCCAGGGCCTGGCCCGCCCGCTCGGCGGCGATCTTGGCGGTGCGCTGGATCTGGGTGATGGCCACCCCGGATTCCTGCACCACCTTGCCCTGCTGCTCGGCCCCCCGACTGATCTGCTCGATGGCGGCCATGATCTGGGAGGCGGATTTATTGATCTCCTCCACCGAGGCGGAGAGTTCTTCGGCGGCTGAAGCCACCTCTTCCGAACTCTTGGAGATGTCGGCGCTGGTCTTGAGGGTTTCCGCCATCTCCTCCAACTCCTGGGAGGCCCTCTCGGATTGGTTGAGCGCCTGATTCTGCTGCTCCACCGCTTTCATGGATTCCTGGCAGGCGGCGGACTGTTCCTCGGCGGCGGCGGCGATGGTCTCCGCGCCTTTCAGGGCCACCTTGGCGGCGTCCACCCCTTGTTTGGCCCCGACGCCGATTTCAATGGCCCCCTGGTAGACAATGACCATGTCCTTGCGCACTTCTTCCAACTGGACAGCCACTATCCGTCCTTTTTCCACCTCGCCCCGGGCGGCATCGGCGGCTTTCTTCACCCCTTCGGTCACGATCTTGACTTGTTCCTGGATCGTCTTGATCAAATCCTGGATGCTGGAGGCGTTCTTTTCGGCGGTTTCGGCCAGGGTGCGCACCTCGTCGGCGACCACGGCGAAGCCCTTGCCGTGCTGTCCGGCGCGAGCGGCCTCGATGGCGGCATTCAGGGCCAGCAGGTTGGTCTGGTCGGCGATGCGGCCCACGGTTTGGACGATCTCGCCGATATTGGCCGCCTGTTTTTCCATTTCGGCCACCATCAGCCCGGATTCGGTCTGGCGATCCGCCGCCACGCCAACGTTGGCGGTCATGCTGCCGATCTCGGCGGTGGTGGCGGCAATCAGGGACTGGAGAATCTCGGTTTTCTGGCGGGAGTTCTCCGACAACTCGGTGGCCTCCACCAGGTTGTCGCTGACCTTCTGCATGGCCTCCAGGCTGTGCTGGGTGGTGGAGCTGGCCTCTTCCGCCCCGGCGGCGATCTGGTCCATGGCCTGGGAGAGCTGTTTGGCTGCGCCCAGGGCTTCCGTGATGCCGCTGGACAGCTCGGCGGTGGCGGCGGCCACCCGTTCGGCGGCCTGCTGCTGGCGCGCCACGGTGCGCGCCTTGCGGCGCTGGCGCTCGGCTTCACGGGCGGCGGACTCCCCCTGATCCTGGGAAGAGGCAGCGGAGGCTCTGGTGGAGACGGCCCGGGTCGGGGTGGTGGATTGGTGCTTGATGAGTGCCATCGGCGATTCCCCTCCATACTGGTCTGTGAACACGATTAATTTTCAAATGAATCGAACCTTTAGAACTAATGAACGATCATGACTGAACAAAGGTCACCATAAATGATCAAAATAATTATAGCGATTCCAAACCATTTTTATACATTGCCAGCCACAAATTTTACGCTCGTCATTCCCGCGAAAGCGGGAATCCAGGAAAGCCGA
>JADGAP010000116.1 GCA_015231965.1 Magnetococcales bacterium
TCGGTTTTTTTCGTCGGGGTCTTGGGCGCGGCGGGGGCGTCGGAAACGGGGGCCTTGGTGTTCTTGGAGTGAATTTTCCCCGAATCCGAGGGCAGGGTGATCAACTGAGCGGTCAACACCGGCGGCGGCTCCAGGGGAGGCGTCGGCAGCTTGAAAAAGACAACCATCAGCAACACCATCGCGTGGATGGTGAAGGAGGCGATCAGGGCTTTGCGATCCACCACCATGGGATTTAAGGGGATTCCGTCACCAGTCCGACCTGCGTGACGCCCCCCTGTTGCAGGTGGGACATCACCTCCATCACCGTGCCATAGGGCACTTTTTTATCCGCCCGCACGAACACCGGCAACTTGGGATTGGCCTTGCGCAGGGCGGCGGCCTTGACCACGATCTCCTCCAGGGAGACCTCTTTTTCTTCGATGTAGGTTTTGCCCGAGTGTTTGATCGACACGGTGAGGGGTTCCTGATCGGAGGTCAGGGTGTCCGCCTCGGTTTGGGGCAGATCTACCTCCACCCCCTGGGTCATGAGCGGCGCGGCCACCATGAAAATGATGAGCAGCACCAGCATGATGTCCACCAGGGGGGTGACGTTGATTTCGCTCATCGCCCCCTGTTGCAGACCGCCTCCCCCCATTCCCATGCCCATGGTCAGACGACCCCCTTCATGCGGGCGGTGCGGCGTTCCAGGATGTTGAGGAACTCGGCCCCGAAGTTATCCATTTTTTGATGCAGGCGGCGCAGTTCGGCGTGGTATTTGTTGTAGGCGATCACCGCCGGAATGGCGGCGATGAGCCCCATGGCGGTGGCCACCAGGGCCTCGGCGATGCCCGGGGCGACCATGGCGATGGTGGTGCTTTTGACCCCCGCCAAGCCGCGGAAGGCGTTCATGATCCCCCACACCGTGCCGAACAGGCCGATGAAGGGGCTGGTGGAACCGACGGTGGCCAAAAAGGTGAGACCCCGTTCCAGTTGCTCCACCTCCCGGTTGAGGGCCACGGTCATGGCCCGGCGGACGCTGGTGAGCATGTCCCCGGCCTCGCCCCGTTGTTGGGCGGCGGCACCGGGCTCTTCCCCTTCCCACCGCTTCCACTCGCGAAAGCCGGCGGTGAAGACCATGACGATGGGGCTGCCGGGCCACTCCTCGGGAGCGGTTTGAAACAGCTTGGCGACGCTGCCGCCGCTCCAAAAACGCTCCTCGAAGGCGTCGGCGTCCTTGTTGATGCGGCTGAAGCGGCGCCATTTATCGAAAATCATGGCCCACGACACCACCGACATGCCCAGCAGGGCCAGCATCACCACCTTGACCACCGGTCCGGCCTGGGCGACCAGATCCCAGATGCTGTGGGAGGCGGGAATGGCGGTGTTGACGACGGCGGCGGCGCTGACGACGGTAGAAGGGTCCATGGCTCGATTCTGACAAAAGGAGTAAAGGTTCGAGGGCCGCGACCCCGAAATTTCTCGGGATCAAACGTCGTTCTCCGCGCTCCATCCCGATGCCGCGACGGTGGAGGATTCGATCCATCCTTCTCCGACCTGGGAGGCCACCTTCCGACGGGACGACATTATGTTAAGCGCCCAACGTCACAGTTGACGCTTGTTTAACAACAAAGTCAATGAGGAAAAAGGGGAACATCCTTTTCCGCCTCAGGTGGAGCCGGTAAGCAGGGCGATGGCCGGTTCCGGCTGTCCCAGCAGGGCGTCGGCCAGCCGGGCGGGTTTGAATTCGCCGTCCAGGCAGGCGATGCGTACCGTGGCGAAGATCAAGCGCGCGTCGTCGGCGTTGCGGCGCACCTCTTGGGTCAAAATCATGCTGGCCCGTCGCACCTCCGTCACCGCCACCGAAACGGTGAGGGCGTCGTCCAGGCGGGCGGGCTGTTCGTAGAGGATCTCCAGCCGGGAGACGGCGAAACGAAAGCCGGTCTCCTGAAACAGTCGTTCCTGCTCCACGCCCAGACCGCGCAACCATTCGGTGCGGGCCCGTTCGAGATATCTGAGGTAATTGGCGTAATACACCACGCCAGCGGCGTCGGTGTCTTCGTAATAGACCCGCACCGGCCAGAGAAAAGGGGCTTCGGAATGGCTCATAGCAGTCTTCCTTGGACAAAGGCGGCCAGATCACGCCCCAGGTGGGCGTAGGCGGCAGGGGTGGCCTTGCGTCCCCGAGGGGTGCGGTCCAAAAAACCCTCTTGGAGAAGAAAGGGTTCGATCACGTCCTCGATGGTGTCCCGTTCCTCGCCGATGGCGGCGGAGAGGGTGTCCAGCCCCACCGGACCGCCGTTGAACTTGTCGATGATGGTGGAGAGCAGCAGCCGGTCCATGTGATCCAGGCCACGGGCGTCCACTTCCAGCAGTTGCAGGGCCTTGTCGGCCAGGGGGCGGTCCACCCGTCCATCGCCCAGCACCTGGGCGAAATCCCGCACCCGCTTGAGCAGCCGGTTGGCGATGCGGGGCGTTCCCCGGGAGCGTTTGGCGATCTCCGAAGCTCCTTCGGAATCCAGTTCCACCGCCAGAATGGCCGCCGAACGTTGCACGATGCGGGTCAGCTCCTCGGGGGCGTAGAACTCCAGGCGGGCCAGGATGCCGAAGCGGTCCCGCAGCGGACTGGTGAGCATCCCCGCCCGGGTGGTGGCCCCCACCAGGGTGAAGCGGGGCAGGCCGATCTTGACCGAGCGGGCCGAGGGGCCCTCGCCGATCATGATGTCCAGTTGATAATCCTCCATGGCGGGGTAGAGGATCTCCTCCACCACCGGCGACAGTCGATGGATTTCATCGACGAAGAGCAGGTCGCCGGGATTGAGATTGGTCAAAATGGCCGCCAGATCCCCCGCCCGCTCGATCACCGGGCCGGAGGTGGCGCGCAACCCCACCCCCATCTCCCCGGCGATGATCTGGGCCAGGGTGGTCTTGCCCAACCCCGGCGGGCCGAAGAGCAGCACATGGTCCAGCGACTCCCCCCGCTCCCGGGCGGCGGCGAGAAAAACCCCCAGATTGCCCTTCAGCTTCTCCTGACCGGTGAATTCGCTCAACCGGCGGGGGCGCAACGACGCCTCTTGCAGGGACTCCCCGTTTTCGGGGACGCCGGAAACCAGCCGGGGGGCGGTGTCATTCATCGTGTGCGCAGACTTTCCCCGTTTGGGGGCGAATGGGCTCAAGTTGGAAAGATGAGGGCGGATTCCTCGCGGCGCAATCCCGCCGACTCAATTTTTCTTCCTTCGAGGGCGATTATTTCTGAATCGGTCATTCTTCGAGAGAGCGCCAGCGACGGATGTGTTCACTTAATTCTATGCGAAACGGGGACAATTCTCCGTCGTTCGCCTCGATCCGTCCAATGCGCCGCAGGATGTCGGGGACTTTTCGCCCCGAAAGGTTGGCCAACGTCGTCAGCTTGTTTTTGGCGATATCTCCCGGTTTATCGGTGGCGTGTCCGTACATTTGGTCTATCCGGTCCATTTCGACGCTGAGGGCGTGGGCACCGGAAAATCCCAGTTCCCTAGAGTAGATTTCTTTTTTTCTTCCCAACAGACCCCAGGTCCAAACTTCCGGAGAGGCCTCTCCCGGAAGAAGAAGCCAATGGGCGTTCTGGCCCATTTTTTCAGCGCGGGATTCGAGAATATTTCCCGTTTCCTCGCCGTCTCCGTCCAGAATAAACAGAAACCCACTGAGCTTCCTGAATTTGCCCAGGGCTTCCAGATAACGGGGATACTCATCCTTTCCGGTGTCCCGCCCAATGCGCAGATGATTATGGTTTAGTTCTAGTTCCGGAAGCGCTGCGTCCAATACGCCATTGACCAGCGCCTCAGCCTCTTCATCCTCGCACAACAGGGTGAGTTGGTCGTTGGAACGTCCATAGAGTGATTGTTGGATGATGTCGCGGTAGGTCGGGGATTGCTTAACCTCACCATCCACGCGGGTCAAGAAGACCCGCGCTTCGGGTGGAACGGTGTTCAGGATCACCGGGCTGTGCGTGGTGACGACGATTTGCAATTGATTGCGCAGGGCTAGACGTTGCAACTCCAGCATCAACATCTCCTGCACCCAGGGGTGCAGACTGATATCCACCTCATCGATCAACACCAGGGCGTTGCGCAACTCGGTCAATTCCAAGGAGAGGCGCAACATGGAGCGTTCCCCCGCAGACATGTGGAATTCCGAATATCGGGGAGAGCTAGAGGCTTCTCCAATAGGACGTCTGTCGGCGATTAACAGGTCTTTCTCACCACCCGTCACCAAGTGCAGATCGGCATAGCGGAAACCCAACGCGGCTTGGGCGAAAGCGATATTGTTCGATTCGATGCGGGAGGCACCCAAATCTTTGCGATTGGCGAGTTGGAGGACGCTACGGACATCAGAGGGGCTGGTGAGGCTGGCCAAGGTGCGTAAATAGACCGTACGCTCTGGTTGGCGTGCGCCTTGCTTGCCGAAAAAACTCCGATTCCAACTCTTTCCCCGCTTCCACCGCATGGAAAAACGCTCTCGCTTCTCAAGATAATGAAAGACGAGTTCCGCCGTTTCTTGGCGGGGGTCAGATAACTTGAAAGCTGGATGGTCCTGATTTGGACGGAAATCGGGAAAGATAGTGGATGGAACGTATTCACGCAAGGAGGCACCTGGAACTTTGTAGGCGCAGGCCAGGGAGAATAATACCGTGGACTTGCCACATCCATTTTCGCCAGCCAGTACCGTAACCGGGAAAGGAAAAGGAATCCTCAAATCATGAATTCCCCTGATTCCGGAAATACGAACTTCTTCCAGATGGTCGGATCGACTCGGTTTCTGACTCCTGAGTTGTTCCCAAATTTGTTCAAAATTTCGTTTCATGCTCATGAATGGTCTCCGATCTCCCTGTGAACGAACGTCGTCTTTACCTCTAAGCGAATATGCCGAACGAATGGAGAGGATCAAGCATGAATGGCCTTTCCCGCAAGGGCCAGGGCCGCCTCTTTCAGGGCCTCGGCCAGGGTGGGGTGGGCGAAGGGGCGCTCCCCCAGTTGGGCGGCGGTCCATCCCTCGGCCACCGCCAGGGCGGCGGGGGCGATGAGTTCCGAGACGTGGGGCCCCAGCATGTGGACGCCGACGAGGTGCCCCGTCGTCTCTTCCATCGCCATGCGGATCATGCCGTCGGCCTCGCCGGCGGCCCGGGCGCGACCGTTGGCGAGAAAGGGGAACTGCCCGCTCTTCACCGGCAGGCCGTGGGCTTGCGCCTGCGAGACGGTCCAGCCGACGGAGGCCAGTTCGGGTCGGGTGTAGATCACGTAAGGGATGGCACCATAGTTGAGCTTGACGTCATGGCCCGCCAGCCGTTCGGCGAAGATCACCCCTTCCTCCATCGCCTTGTGGGCCAGCATCGGGCCGGGGATCAGGTCGCCGACGGCGTAAACCCCGGGCAGGGAGGTTTGATACTCCTTGTCCACCACGATCCGCCCCGCCCCATCCCGTTCCACCCCCAGGGCCGCCGCTCCCGCCGCCTCCGGATCGGGTCGCCGCCCCGCCGCCGCCAACACGAGGGAACCCACCAGCCGCTCCTCGCCGTCGCTTCCCAGCAGCCGCAAGGCGATCCCCTCGCCGTCGGCTTCCCAACCCAGGACGCGCCGACCGGTGAGAACGTTCAATCCCTGCTTGATAAAAAGCCGTTTGGCCTGCCGCACCAGGGGTTCGTCCCAGCCGGGGAGGATCTCGGGCAGTCCCTCGACCACCGTCACCCGCGCCCCCAGCCGCCGCCAGACCGATCCCAACTCCAACCCGATGGCCCCGCCGCCGACCACGATCAAGTGGTCCGGAACCCGTTCCAGGGCCAGAGCGTGGCGCGACGAGAGGATGCGCCGACCGTCCACCGGCAGCTCCGGCAGCTCCGCCGGTTGACCTCCCGCCGCCAGCAACACCCGCCGGGCGGGGATGGTCCGTTCGCCCTCCGTTGTGACCACGGAGACCAGATCCGGTTGCCGCAACCGGGCCTCGCCCCGCAGCCAGTGGACCTTGTATTTGCGAAACAGGGTTTCGATCCCCCGGGAGAGGGATGTCGTCACCTCCGACTTGCGCCGCATCATCGCCGCCACATCCAGCGCGGGGGGGGCGGTGACGATGCCGTGAACCGCCAACTCCCCCGAGGCGAGAATCTCGAAATGGCGGCTGGACTCCAGCAGCGCCTTGGAGGGGATGCACCCCTCGTGCAGGCAGACCCCGCCGGGGCCTTCGCGTCGGTCGATGCACAGGGTGCGGAAACCCAGTTGGGCGGCGCGAATCGCCGCGCTGTATCCCCCCGGCCCCGCCCCCAGCACCACCAGATCCCAGGGCTCTTCCATGGTCAGTCGATTGTTGCTCATGGCTCCTCCTCCCAATGGCGACATGGTAACACCGATGCCCGGAGAGAGGCAGGCCCCGTCATCGGACGGAACCGGAATACGCCTCCGCTGGACAGGGAGGAGAAATGGAAATATGAAAAGACTGCATTTCGGGGTTCCGTTTTTCCCGATTCAGGGTACAATAGGGCAGAGTGTGTTGAAAAACAAAGATGAATTCGTACCACCGAGGTTCTGGAAGCCTCCTCGCGCCGTTGGCGCGGAGCTTTTCAATCCTTCGCCTGGAGCGGGGCTCGGGATTATTTTCCTGAGTTTGGATTGGGGAGCCTGGCAGTCTGTCGGATTATCCGTATCGATATGTTGCAACCTGTTGATAATGCAATGAATATGCCGAGATTATTCTTCGATAAATTAAAATTTATTGAAGAATAATCAATGGGTTGCATGACGGGAGGAGTCTGAATCCGACAGGCTGCCAGCGAGGGAGGTTTTCTTGATCGTGCCATTGAAGCTTTTGGATCCGGGCATGCGCCTGGAAAACGATGTGCGGGATTTGAGCGGACGGTTGCTGTTGGCCGCAGGCGAAGCCGTGGAGGCGCGGCATCTGCGCATCTTTAAAATGTGGGGCGTCACCGAGGCCGACGTGGTGCCGCCCGAGGGATTCGTCGCGGGGGCGGGCGGGGCGGAGGGGATGACGGAGGCGCGGTCGGAGCTGCTGCGGATGCAGCGGGCGGAGTTGGATGACCTCTTTCGTTTTGTCGACCGGAGCCATCCCGTGATGGCGGAGTTGGTGGCATGGACCTTTCGGCGCATGGCCCCGCGATGATCGAATCCCTGAAAAAGGAGGCTGTCGCATCCCCGCCGATGCCATGCGGCGGCGCGGGGGATCGCCGCGCCCGCGCCGCCGCTGAATTGGAACGGCTGATCATCTCCCTCAACCGCGTGACCTCGTTTCCCACCATCGTCTTGCGCCTGAACGAGACGGTGGAAAATCCGGAACACTCCCTGGAACAGATCGCCGCCATCATCGACGGCGACCCCGGTTTGTCCGCCAAGTTGCTGCGCGTCGCCAACAGCTCGTTTTACGGCTTTCCCTTTCCGGTCTGCACCACGATTCGCGCCGTCACCATGATCGGAACCCGGCAGTTGCGGGATCTGACCACCGCCGCCTGCATGATCGATCTGTTCGACGGCATTCCCGCCGACCTGGTCAACATGGACTCCTTCTGGCGGCACAGCATCGCTTGCGGGGTGACCGCCCGGGTGCTGGCCATCGCCCGCCGCGAACCCAACGTGGAGCAGTACTATCTCGCCGGGTTGATGCACGACATCGGTCGGCTGGCCCTTTACAGCCAAGCCTCCGAGGCCATGAGGGAGATGCTGGAGCGGCTCCAACGGGAACCGGGGCCCCTGTATCGGGAGGAGGAGCGGCTGTTGGGCTTCGACCATGGTCGTCTGGGCGGGCATCTGCTGCGCAACTGGAATCTTCCCCCCTCCCTCTTTTTGCCGGTGCAATATCACCATCATCCCTCCCTTTCGGAGGACTACCAGCTCATGTCGGCGGTGGTCCACGTGGCGGACATCGTGGCCAAGTGTCTGGGGTTCGGTTCCAGCGGCGACTCCCGGGTTCCCCCCCTGGACCCCTGGGCCTGGGAGGCCATCGACCTGCCGGCCTCGGTGTTGCCCAAGGTGATGGATGAGGTGGCGCGGCAATACGCCCAGGTGGTGGAACTTTTCATCCCCTCGGGAGGACGGCGATGAACGGCGATTGGGAGGGATCCGGCTTCGGTCCGCCGGCCAGCGGGCGGCCCGAGGCCTTTCAGTCCGCCTCCCTGGAGCAGCGGGTGGAGTACCTGGAGCGGCTCAACCGCTGGTATCTCTTCGCCCTGGATCTCGCCGCCTCCATGACCCACATCCACGGGCGCTCCAGCTATACCCGGGATCCGGTGTTGATCCTGGAGGAGGCCCACAAACATTTGCGGCGGCTCTACGTCGATTTTACCCTGTGCGCCTTTTTTCTGGTGGACGAACGGACCTCGGACTTCAACCTGGCCCGTTGTTATCCCGCCTCCGGCGAGGCCCGCATGCGGCTCCTGGTGGAGCGGTTGATCGACGAGGGGAGCTTTTCCTGGGCCTTGGGCCGCAATCTTCCGGTTTCACTCGAAAAACAGCCGGATGGAGAGGGGGCGCTGCTGCTCCACGTGCTGGCCACCCGCTCCCGGGTGCGGGGCATGTTCGTGGGCGTGGTGGATCCGGACACCATGCCGGACCACGCCACGGGCCTCGATTCCCCCTCCCTGAATCACGTGCTGTCGGTCATTTTCCACAACACCGCCTACGCCCTGGAGAGCGCCGAACTCTACCAATTGCTCGACGACCTCAACCATCGCATGGGGGTCTCCATGCGGGAGGGGGTGATCCGGCTGATGGAGCAGGATCGCCAGTTGGCCAGCCGGGAAGAGGAGTTGGCCGACTCCCGGCAGCGGCTCTCCATGACCGATCAATTGTTGCATCTGGAGATGGCGGAGCATCACAAGGCGGATCGGCGGCGGCAGGCCAGCGAGGAGTTGCTGCGTCGGGTGGCCCAGTCGGTGCGAGACGCCCTGGTGGCCTGCGACGTGGAAGGGATCATCACCTTCTGGAACCACAGCGCCGAGGAGATGTTCGGCTATCAGACCCAGGAGGTGGTGGGGCAATCCCTCACCGTGTTGATGCCGGAGCGGTTCCGCCATCGACACGAGGAGGGGCTGCGACGGCTGCGCGGCGGCGGCGACGTCCCCTACCTGGGACGCACCGTGGAATTGACCGGTCGGCGGCAAAACGGCGAGGAGTTTCCCGTGGATGTGTCGCTGGCCACCTGGAGCGCCGGCAACGACCGATTTTTTTCCGCCGTCATTCGCGATATCAGCGCCCGCAAGCGCGTCGAGGATCGCAATACCCGCATCCTGCAATCGCAAAAGGCCATCGGCAATCTGCTGCGCACCATGCTGGAGCCCCTCTCGGTGGAAGAGCAACTGGCGCGGTCGCTGGAGGAGATCCTGGCGGTCCCCTGGTTGCCGGTGCGCCCCGCCGGGGCTATTTTTCTCTTTGAGGAGGAGAAGCAGGAACTGGCCCTGATCGCCCAAAAAGGGATGGAGGAGGATCTGGTTCCCCAGTGTCGCCAGTTTCCCCTGGGGCGGTGTTTGTGCGGTTTGGCCGCCCTCAAGCGGGAGTTGATCTTCGCCGACCGGTTGGACGACCGCCACGATCACCGCAGCGAAAGCATCACCCCCCATGGTCACTATTGCGTTCCCATTCTCTCCGGCGACCATCTGCTGGGGGTATTGACCCTCTATCTCCATGAAGGTCATGTTCGGGCCCCGGAGGAGGAGGGTTTTTTGCGCAGCGTCGCCCACACCCTGGCGGAGCTGGTGGAGCGCAAACGAATGGAGGTTCGGCTGCGGGAGGCCAAGCACGCTGCCGAACACGCCAGTCGGGCCAAGAGTGCCTTTTTGGCCAACGTCAGCCACGAAATCCGCACCCCGATGAACGCGGTCATCGGCATGGCCGAATTGCTGGACGACACCGTGCTGAATCCGGAGCAACGTCGCTACACCCAGCTCATCCGGGCGGCGGGGGATAGTCTGCTCAACGTGATCAACGATGTACTGGACATGTCCAAGATCGAGGCGGGGCGGCTGGAGTTGGAGGAGGTCTCCTTCTCCTTGCGGGAGTTGGTGGGGGCCGCCTGTTCCATCATCGCCTTGCAGGCGCGGCGGAAAAAGCTGGATCTGTCGTGCAGCGTCGCCCCGGAGGCCCCGGATATCTGGACCGGCGACGTGGTGCGCATACGCCAGGTGTTGATCAACCTGCTCTCCAACGCCATCAAGTTCACCGAGAAGGGGTGGGTGACGGTGGAGGCGCGGCGGGATCCCCCGCTCCCCGTCGGGGAGAGCGGCGGCCTGGGGGGAATGCTCCATTTCGTGGTGGGGGATTCCGGCATCGGCATCGCCCCGGAGAACCGCGAGGCGATTTTCGAGCGGTTCGTCCAGTCGGATCCCTCCATTACCCGACGTTACGGCGGCACCGGCCTGGGGTTGGCCATCTGCCGTCGTTTGGTGGAGATGATGGGGGGGCGGGTGTGGGTGGAGAGCCTCGTCGGGGTGGGGAGCCAATTCCACTTTACCGTGCGCCTGGAACAGGGCCCCCCCGACATCCGCTTGAAGCGGGTTCCCCGGCTCAAGAAGGTCCGCCTGCTGGTGGTCTCCGGGCAGGAGGGAAATCGGATGATGTTGCGGGAGACCCTGCAACCCTTCGGCGTCACCGTGCTGGAGGCCAGCAGCGGGGCGGAGGCCCTGGCCCGCGTCTCCAACCATCCCGAGGACGCGGTGCAGATGGTGTTGCTGGATGACCGGCTGCCGGACATGGACGGGCGTCACGTGGCCGCCGCCCTGTCCGTGATGCGGGAATCCCCCCCGCCCCTGGTGATGTTGACCGGCGAACCCCCCGGGGAAAAACGACCCGTGGGGGTGGAGCGGATTTTGCTCAAACCGGTGCATCGGGTGGAGCTGCTGATGGCCCTGGCCCAGGTGATGGAGCAGTGCATTCCCCCCGAGGAGGCGGAAAACTGTCCCAACGAGACGCCGGAGATCCCGGTTCGCCCCATGCGCATTTTGGTGGCGGAGGATTCCGACGACAACCGGTTGCTGATTCAACGGTATCTCGACCACACCCCCCATGCGGCGGTTTTTGTCGGCGATGGGGCGCAGGCGTTGGCCTTGTATCTGGAACAACCCTTCGACGTGGTGTTGATGGACATGCAAATGCCGGTGATGGACGGGGTGGAGACGACGCGCCGCATCCGGCAATGGGAGCGGGAGCAGGGGCATCCCCCGGCGGTGGTGATCGCCTTGACGGCGGACGCCATGCACGAACATGTGCTGCGCAGCCTGGAGGCGGGGTGCAACCTGCACCTGAGCAAGCCGGTGCGCAAGCGGCAGTTGCTGGACGCCCTGGCCACCTGGTCGCCCTGCGCCCGATGACGGGGGCGCGGGACGCCGGGGTGCGGCGGTTGATCCGCGAGGCGGGAGCGTGGTTCGTTCCGGGGGCGAGGGTGATCGCGGCCTTCTCCGGCGGGGCGGACTCCACCGCGCTGTTGCACCTGCTGTTGAGCTCGGGTCTGGTCCCCCGGGAGCGGCTGACGGCGGCCCACTTCGACCACGCCCTGCGCCCCGAGTCGGCGCAAGAGGCGGAAATCACCCGGCGGAGGGCGGAGGCGTTGGGGATCGCATGGGTGGGGCAACGGTGGGAGCGGTCCGGCGGGGGGGAGGGGAGCGAAGCGGGGA
>JADGAP010000117.1 GCA_015231965.1 Magnetococcales bacterium
CCAAACCGCCGCCGCCGCGCCGACGAAAGCGAACGCCCCGGCCCAGGAGAGCGAGTCGAAGCCCTGGTTCGGCGGCCTGTTCGCCTGGCTCTCCCCCGGAGACGCCCCATCGGCCCCGGCGTCCGACGCCCCGACGCCCTCCCGCGCCTCGGACCAGGCCGGAGAAAGCGTCGGTGCCCTGACGGAAATGGCCCAGGCCAATGCCCGGGCGCTGCAAGGCGTCGCCGGGGAGAGCCCCTCCCGCCCCGCCGCCGCCCCCCAATTTGATCCGTTGGATATGCTCCAGCGCCTTTTCCAAACCCTCGGCGACGTTATACAGGGCCTCATCCCAAGAGGTCCATTGGGAGACCGGCTTGCCATCCTTGGGCAAGGCCTGGAGCTTGGCGAAGGGCGCTTTCTCCCACTTCACCGGGCGCAAAATCACCGGAATCACCCGCGCCGAGCCCGCCGCGTGGCGCTCCATGCCCCGTTTCACTTCCACATCCCAGCAATAATTCGAGGCGATGAAATCCGCGCTCACCAAAAAGAGAATGACGTCGGCGGATTCCAACTCCCGCCGAATCTCCTCGCCCCACTCTTGACCGGCCACGATCTCCCGGTCGTTCCAACTGGACAACAGGCCGATGTGCTGGAATATTGTAAGCTGCTTCTCCAACTCCTCGCGGAAAACTTCATCCTCGTGGGCGTAGGAATAAAACAGGGTGACGGGCGAAGAACTCACGGCAAGAGACTCCCCAGGGAGGAAAATGACTTCGCTGGTACGCTAGCACAACCGAGGAGATGCCGCCAAGAAAAAGCGGCGGTCGCATGGTGAGAATAGAGTCGTTCCGCTTTAGATGGGCATGCCTGGAGCTTGAGGAAGCAGGAAACTTATTCCAAAAAAATAAATCGTCATTCCCGCGAAGGCGGGAATCCAGGCTTGGACGCCTTTTCATGACGGATGGGCGCATGCGAAAGGAGCCCTCAAGGCTTTGCTTTCCGTATTCAACCTTCAGCCTGTTGTGTAAGGAGCGTCCCATGACAAGGAAAATCGGCCGCGGGAATGACGGGAAGTCGAACCAGGTGGAAAATGATAAGGCTCCGTTCTTGATTGGAACGACGGCAAAAAAGCGTACAAGCCTGGATTCCCGCCTTCGCGGGAATGACGTTTGAGTATTTGAAAAAATCGGTTGCATCCCCCGACGCCGCTTGGGGTCATGCGCCATTATTGATTGGAACGACTCTATCAAGTTGGGAGCCGCCACGGGGTTCCCTCACCCCGACCCTCTCCCGGAGGGAGAGGGGGGAAAGGCGGGGAGAGGGAGGAAAGGCGGGGAGAGGGGGAGCGGCGAAAGAGATCAGCTATTTTCGGCGTAGGCCCGATCCAGCCACGCCTCCACCTTCTCCCGAGGCCCGGCGAGGGCCAGACGGAAAACCTGCGCCACCGGCAGTTCCCGCACCTTTTTCGCCGTCAAACCGCCATCCAGCCGGAAACCGAAAACGGCGCTCCACCCCTCCTCCTTCCGCGCCACCGTCAGGTAAAGCCCGAACAAGGCGCTGGGGCGACTGCCGCCAAAAAAATGAATCAACTTCTCCCACATCGACTCCTCAAAGGCCGCGTCGGCGAACTCCGCCGGATCGAAACTCAGCAGCTGCTCCTCCTCCTCAATCCACGCGCCGACAATCCACGGCTTGACCCATACCGCATCCCCCTCCCCATCCTCCAATTCACTGATGCGATGACGATAATGATCGTTGCCGCTCCAAGTCTTAAGTTCGTTGTCGGCGAAGGGAATCAGGCAGTGCTTGAGGACGACGCACAACGCCTTCGTCGCCAAGGGATCCCCCACCCCCTCCTCCGGAAACATGACCGGCTTGGACATCCACGCATAACGATGCTGGTTCATGGCCTTCACCTCCTCGCGGGTTCACTGGTGAACGCACCCCGGACGCCGCCCCCCCAAACCGCCGCGCCCCAACCCTTCGCGCCCTTCACACCCTTCGCACCCTTCGCAAGAGGAAACATAGCACACATTCCAAGGGGATCGTTAAACATTCGGGGGATTTTCAAGACACGCCCTCCCCCCGCCGCCCGCCCCTCCCGACGATCCGATCAGCCGTCGGAGGCCCCGCCGCAGGAGACGTACAACCGATCCAACGCCGAGAACAACTCCCGCCGCAATTCGTTGAACCGCTCCACCACCCGCCGGGCCTGATCCCCCTCCCCCCGCTGCACCAGGGCCACCGCCTCCCGGGCCGTCTCGTGGACCGCCTGATGCACCTTGCCCAACTCCATGAACTGGGGCAGGGAACCGAACCGCGCCGTCCCCTCGTTGTCATACCACTTGCCAAAATCACAGTGGTGGGCGTCCGGAACCTCCTCCGGCTTCAACTCCACCCGCCCGTGCATCACATTTTCCAACCGTCCCAACCAACGCAAATGGGCCGCCTTGATCGCCTTGGCGTCAAAAGGCGGCTTGCCCGTCTCCAACCCCGCCCGGGCGGCGTCCAACTGACCGGAGGTCTCCTGAATCACCGCCGTCAGGTGATCGAGATAAAGGGCCGAACCATTCATGTGACGGGTCAAGACAAAAGCCTGACGAATCTTCTCCACCCCGGAAGCCTTCTCCGTGCGCTTGGTGGAATCCAAAATCGACAGGACGAATTTTTGCGCATGGGCGCTGTTGGTGGCCACCACCTTGCCGGTCTCGTTGACCATCACCGCCGTCTTGGCAATGGCATCCGCCCCCGCCGCCGCCGCCCCCGCCGAACGGGCCACCTCCGTCGAGGCGGAACGAATCTCCTCGGCATTCTGCCGCACCTCCTGGGAAGCCCGAGCCACCCCGCTCACCGAACGGGCGATCTCCCCCACCGCCTTGGTCTGCTCCTCCACCGAATGAGCAATCTCGTCGTTGGCCTGGGAGAGATCCTCCACCAACCCCGTCACCCGCTCCGAACCCTCCCGAGCCCGCAAAGTCCGCGCCTGAATCTCCTCCACCTGCTTGGTGATCAGCTGGGTGGCGCTGGCGGTGCGCTGGGAAAGCTCCTTGACCTCGGTGGCCACCACCGCGAACCCCTTGCCCGCCTCCCCCGCCCCCGCCGCCTCGATGGCCGCGTTGAGCGCCAGCATGTTGGTCTGATCCGCAATCTGCCGGATCAACTGCACCGCCTTGCCAATCTCCTGGGCCGCCTCCCCCAGATGCGCCATCATCCCCCCCGTGTCCCGCGAGGTGGACGCCGCCTCCAACGCCATGTGGTTGGCCGACTCGCACCGCGACCGCACCTCGGTCAACGACGACGACATCTCCTCCACCGCCGAGGCCACCACGCTCACCGCATCGTTGACGTGGCCAATCCCCTCGCTCACCCCATGGAAATTGGCGCTGATCTCCTCCGCCGCCGCCGCGATGGTCGAGGCGTTCAACGACGCCTCCCGCGTCCCCCCCTGAATCCCCTCGACGCTGGCGGTGAGATGCCCCAATTCGGCAAACACCGTCTCGATGCGCTGCGATACCTCCCGCACCGTGTGATCGATGAGGGCCAGCTCCTTGCCCAGGGTCTCGTTGTCCTGACCCACGCTTTCGATGAGGCGAAAGTTGGAAACGGCGTCCTGGCCGATCTGCCGTTGCAACTCGACCAACTCCCCGGCGCAGGCCGCCACCGCGTCCGACTGCAACCGCACCGACTGCACCGTTCGCGTCAGCCGCGCCACCATGGCCAACATCGCCTCCTGCAACCGACCGGTCTCATCGGTGGGGGGATGGGACAAAAACGCCACGTCCAAATGACCCGCGGCGATCTCCCGGGCGATCTCGGTCAAGGCCCGCAATGGCTTGGTAATGCGGGAGGCCGCCCACCATACCGTCAACAACGCCGTCAGCAAGGTGATCCCCGCCGCCATGGCAATGGCGATCTTGATCCCGCCCAGAGAGGTCTCGCCCTGCAACAACGCCTCGTAAGGCCGCACCAGGGCGATGGTCCAACCAAAGGTGGGCAGCGGTTGATAGGCGACGTAGGACAACACCCCGTCCGCCTCAAACCGCCCCTCCCCCTTTTCACCCTTCTTCATCCCCTCCACCAGATCGAGAAAACCCGGAGCTCCGTGGATCGAACTGGGCGGCGGCAGATAGTCCGCCAGCTTGTGATCCACCTCCAACTCCTCCCCCTTGAGCTTGGCCGCCTCCATCTTGGCCTTGACCTCGGCCTTCAACGCCAGGGGAATCTCCCGCCGACTGTCGGCCACGATCAAACCCGCCGGATCCAGGATGAAATAGTGGCTCTTCTCCCCCGCCGCCCCCTGTTGCAACGTCTTCTGGAACAAAGCAACCGGGATCTCCATGTGAAACAGCGCGGGCTGGCTGCCATCCTCCAGCCGAACCGGCGCGGTGTAGGCGAAAACCCACATCTCCGCGTCGGGGGACATGTACGGATAGGCCACGTGGGCTTTACCGGCAGACAGCTTGAAGGTGGGATCGAAAAAGGGCGCCTTGTTCTCCTCGCTGGAAAAATCGTCCGCCGGGGCGATCTCCCCGTTGGTGATGCGCAGATGCTCCTGCCCCGTGTTGTCGATGAGACAGGTTTCCACCACCGGAAAACGCCGCTGCAAGGCCAACACCCACTGATCCAATTGATCCTTCATCTCCCGCTGGGCCGTGGAGAACTGCAACACCTTCTTCTCGTCGTACTTGTTGCCCACCTTGGTGTCGGCATGGAGGAAATAATCCCGAAAAACGGGAAATTCCATGGCCAGCAACAAATCGCTCTTCGCCTTGTCGTGGAACGTCTGGGTCTCGTGAACCTTTTGCGTCAGCTCGTTGTGCATCGACATGATGGCGCTGTCCACCACCGCCTTCTCGATGGCGCTAAAGGAGACCCAGCTCACCATGCCCAGCCCCGCCAGCAGCAACAGCAGGAACAGCGCCATAAATTTATGTTGAATGCTGCCGTGACGAGCCGGAGCCGTGGTCATGCGAAAACCCTCTCGGAGGAACGAGAAACGAGGCTTGAACCCTGCGGATGCGGAATGAAGGTGTGCGCGGAAAATACCGGGTGATCCGGGAAAGGTCTTCGGCCTGCGGAAAAATAGAGCGATCATTACGAGGATAGAAAACGTCGGAATTTGGATGGAGAATAGCCCCCATCCTGTCGGGTCGTCAATTCCCCTCATGGGAAGATTTGGGAAGCAGGAACCAGGCCAAAAGGCGCGGCTTTGCAAAAACCGCGCGGCGGATCAAAGCGGATTCAAAAGAGATGCAGGCCCGGGGGGCTCTCCAGCTTGCCACGACACTGGGTGAGTTGTTCCTGATAACGCCTGGACAACCCCTCCACCTTGCGGGCCACCTTGGTCAACCACGCCTTGGAGCGATAGGTTCCGTCCTTGTAACCCCGATGACCCTCGTGATAGGTCAGATAGAGGCTGTAGGCGTCGTTTTTGGCCAGTCCCAGCTTTTTGTGGCTGACATCGCAATACCAGCCGACGAAATCCACCGCATCGGCGTAATCGTCCCGCCGGGCGAAACGGTTGCCGGTCTGCTCCTGATACCAGGACCAGGTTTCATCCTTGGCCTGGGGATAACCGTAGGCGCTGGAGAGACGGGTCCAGGGAATAAACCAGAACAGGGTCGCCCGGGGGGGTTGGGCGTCGCCGCGAAAGGACGATTCCTGATGCAGGATGGCCAGTTGCACCGAAATGGGAACCCCCCACTTTTCGGCGGACTTCTTGGAGGCCTCGTACCACACCCCGCGATCCTCGAAAATGGCGCAGGCGTCATGGATTTTTTTCGGCGGACCGCTGGGCGTGGTGGCGCAGCCGGAAAGCAGCAAGACCAAGCCCGCCGCCAAGCTCGCCTTCCGCCATTCCACGAACTTTCCCGAGGCCTCCGCCATTCCCATCCCCTCCCGGGCCGCCGTCATGCCGCCGGGGGGGCGTGATTCACCGCCCCGCCCCGGATTTCGTCCATCATCGTCTCGATCCGCCGCCGCGCCGTTTCCGCCACCTGGCGCCGCTCTTCCCGGGAGATCCCAGCGGTGAAAATCGGCTCGCCGATGCGCAGGCGGATCACCCCAGGATGCTTGAGAAAGGAGCGCCGACGCCAATAATCCCCGGCGTTGTGCGCCACCGGTACGATGGGCACCCCCGCCTGCATCGCCAACATCACCCCGCCGGGGTTGAATTTTCCTCTCTCCCCGGGGGACATGCGGGTGCCCTCGGGAAAGATCAACACCGAAACCCCATGGTCGAAACAGCGTTTGCCCTCCCGCTGCAAAATGCGCAACGCCTCCACCCCATGCCCCCGATCGATGGCGATCTGCCCGGTGGCCTTGAGCGCCCAACCGAAAAACGGAAGATAGAGCAAGCTTTTCTTGAGTACCAGCACGAATACCGGCAATTGATCGTGCAACGCCACCGTCTCCCAGGCCGATTCGTGGCGACTTAAAATCACAAAGGGCGGGGGAGGAAGATGTTCCGCCCCCTCCACCACGTGGCGCAAACCGCAAAACAGGACCAATATCCGACGATTATAGCGCGCCCAGGCGGCGGCCATCGACATACGGGTCCGCACCCCGCTGAAAGGCCACGCCAGCACGATGGCCGTGGCGTAACCCACGATGCCCAACACAAAGAAAACAAAGAACAACGCCGAACGCAGCCAGATCATGGCCCCTGGAGTCCCCCGAGAAAATGTGCCAACCACCCCGCGAGGGGATTGGAACTTTCGCCGAAAAAGACTATCTTATCGGATGCATTGAGTCGCGATGTCAACGCCCTTTCCCACGTTCCCCCCGGGAAGATGGGCCTTCCCGAAGGAAGTGGAGAATACCATTGGCCTTTCAAACGAACTGGAGGAAGAATCGAGTCATGAACGCCAGCCGCGCCCTGATCCCGTTCGTCGAGCGCAACGAACTGGAAAAGTACATGGCCGAAATCAACCGTCACCCCTTGCTCACCGAGCAGGCGGAGAAAGATTTGGCCCTGCGCTATTTTGAACATCAAGACCTGGAAGCGGCCCACCGCCTCGTCACCGCCCATCTGCGATACGTCGTCAAAATCGCCCGGGAGTACGGCGGATACGGCCTGCGCACCATGGATCTCATTCAGGAAGGCTCCGTCGGCCTGATGCAGGCGGTCAAACGGTTCAATCCCCACAAGGGGTTCCGCCTGGTCACCTACGCCGTGTGGTGGATCCGCGCCGCGATGCAGGAGTTCATCCTGAAGTCCTGGAGCCTGGTCAAGATCGGCACCACCACCGCCCAGCGCAAACTGTTCTTCGGCCTGCGCAAGATCAAGCAGACCATCGGCTTTCTCGACCAGGAGCAGGCCACGGTCATTGGCCGCCGGTTGGGCGTGGACGTCGGCGTGGTGCTGGAGATGGATCAACGCCTGCTCCGCCCCGACGACTCCCTCAACCGCGTCGCGGTGGAGGACGGCGAGGAGATTCAAAATCTGCTGCCCGACCCCCGCGCCAATCAGGAGGCCCGGATGCTGGAATCCGAGGCGGCCCGACTACGCAAAAACGCCGTGTTCCAAGCCCTGCAAGGACTGGACCCCCGCGAGCGGCTCATCGTGCAAAAACGAGTGATGAACGATCATCCCACCACCCTGGAGGAGATCGGCAAGGAGTTGGGAGTCTCGCGGGAGCGCATCCGTCAATTGGAACAACGGGCCATGGACAAATTGCGCCGCACCCTGGAAGCCCTGGAACCGGACCTTTATCCCTCCCCCGCGTGATCACCATCCCCCCCATGGCGCGCCCTTCCTTCTCGCCATGGGGGGGGGGCCAAGACCACCCCAATTCGCCCTCCTGCCGGAGGCCCCCGGCTTTCTTCGCCTTCGTTTTCGCCCCCCCCCCGCCGCCGACTCCCCGAGGCGCCCGGGAGCCTTCCGCAGCGAGGTAGCTGATAAGATTTTCTTATTGATCAATGATTTTTTATTTTGGACATGCTTTAATATTTGTATCAATATGCATCGTTACTCAACCCGTGATGAGAACGATACACCGGCACCGAAACCCAACCCAGCCGTGACGCCGACGCCTCATGGGAGTCTCCTCCCAAGCCCGACCTCGCGCCGAGGGAGGCCATGAGGCCCTTTTCAACCGCTCCAGGGGTAAAAATATTCCGATCCTCCGCCATCCAGACGAGGGGCGGAGCGGGTGGAAGAGGTCGCAAAAAAACCGCCGGTTTGGACGATTGGCCCAAACCGGTGGGGTGGGGCGAGGACGGAAGGGGTGGGGCGGGGACGGAACAGGGTGGAACGCACGAAAACCGACGCCGCAAACCGAAGGGGAGAGGGTAGGACCGGCGGGGCGGGGCTCAGAGGGGGGGGGAGAGACCCACCCTCGCCGGTCCAGGCGGCTTCACCCGTGAGGGGACGCCGCCGTAGACAAACCATCCTGGAAACCTTTTTATACCAGAAACGCCCGGTGAACCCTATTTTTATTTGAAATCGAGGGCATAGACAAGCAGGAATTTTTAGCCGGAGTTCGATCTCCGAGGATCGGGGAGTTGGGAAGCCGACCGAATTCGGAGAGGGTATTCTTTGCAGGAGTAAGTGCACGCGCCGGTTGGCGAAAAATTCCCCACCCATCGGACGGGTGGCGCGACGTTGTAAAATTCATAATAAGACGGACTGTCAACACTGGGTGTGGCATTGGAGGCTGACTTGAAGCACAAGCTGGCGAAGGTGGATTTGAATCTTCTGGTGGCGTTCGACACCCTCATGACGGAGCGGGGGGTGACGCGGGCGGGTCGCACCCTGGGCATCACCCAGGCGGCCATGAGCAACACCCTGCGGCGGCTGCGGGAGTTGTTCGACGACCCCTTGTTCGTCAAGGTGGGGCAACGCATGGAACCCACCGCCCGAGCCCTGGAACTGGCCGGCCCCGTGGAACGGGCCCTGGAGCAGGTGCGCTCCGCCCTGCATCAGGAGCGTTTCGATCCCAGCGAATCGCGGCAATTGTTCCGCATCGGCATGGTGGATTACGCCTCCGCCATGCTGTTGCCCCGGATGCTCGCCCACCTGGATCAAATCGCCCCCGGGGTCTCCATCGAGGTGCTGGACCCGGGCGGTCACGACGAAGTGGCCATGCTGGAGAGCGGCGGGGCCGACCTGGTGCTCTCCCGCTTTCAGTGGGTTCCTCCCAAGGTGCTGATCCACCGGCTGTTCCAGATGGATTACGTCTGCATCTTCCGCCAGGACCATCCCCTGGTTCCCGGCAACGCCCCCCTGACCCTGGAGGCCTTTCTCGCGGCGCGCCACGTCCACTACTACCCCCGGGGGATGGAAAACACCGCCGTCGATGAAGCCCTGACCCAAATGGGCCTGGAACGGCGCATCCCGGGCCGGTTGCACTCCCTGGTGATGGTCCCCTACCTGCTGGCGGAAAGCGACCTGATGGCCATCGTTCCCGCCGCCACCGCCTGGTACATCGCCCCGCCCCTCAAGCTGCGGGTGGAACCCATTCCCATCAAGCAACCCAAATTGCGCATGGCCATGGCATGGCACCCCCGCACCGACAAAAGCCCAGCCCACATTTGGCTGCGGGAGGAGGTCAAAACCATCCTGGAGGGGGTGGCCCATGATTCCGGACGCATGATCGGCTGGACCACCGATTGACCTGCCTCTCCGTCATCCTCCCGATCCGCTGGAGCCCCGACCCGCGGATCGGGAGTGCCGTCCCATCCTCTTGGGAGGCTCCGGCCCCCCTCACGCCAAGCGGGCAATGATCCCATCCGCCCGCACCATCCCCGCCTCGGGGATCCAGATTCGCGCTTCGTTCCACTCCAGCCATCCGACCTCGCGCAACCGCCGAGCCTCCTCCCCCCGCCGGGAGAGCAGATCCCCCCCCACCCAGCGGGCGTACTCGGCCCGATCCATCCCCGCCGCGCGACGCAAGCCCAAGATCACGCACTCCGCCGCCGCCTCCTCGGGGGCGACCCGCCAACGCTCCCCCGGCGGCTCGCCTCGGGCCATGGCCTGGAGATAATCCTCCACCCGGCGATGGTTGGCGCTGCGCCGGATCTCCACCCGGGCACCGCCGCACACCGTCCATTTGCCATGGGCGGCGGCCCCCACCCCGAGGTAATCGCCATAACGCCAGATCAGGTCATTGTGCCGCCGCTCTCGCCCCGGCGGGGCGAAATTGCTGATTTCATAGGGAGGAAATCCCCGCCGGGCGAGCCACGCCCGGGTGCGCTGGAATAATTGGGCCTGTCGGCCCGGCTTGAGGGGCGTGAAGGTTCCCCGCCCCTGCCGCGCCGCCAGGGGGGTTCCCTCCTCCACCGTCAGTTGGTAGCAGGAGAGGTGATCCGGTTCCAGGGCGAGGGCCGCCTCCAACTCCCGCCGCCACCCTTTCCAACGTTGGCCCGGGGTGGCGTAGATCAAGTCCAGCCCGATGGAAGAAAATCCCCCCCGCCGCGCCGCCTCCACCGCTCGCAGGATCCCGACCACGTCGTGGGGCCGCTCCAGCCCCGCCAACCGCGCCTTGTCCAGGGATTGGGCCCCCAGGCTCAACCGATTCACCCCCGCCGCCCGATAACCCGCCAGCCTGTCCCAGGTCGCCGACTCGGGGTTGGCCTCCAGGGTGATTTCGCAGCCCGGTTGCAGGGGCCATAAGCGACGGATGAGATCCAACCATCCCGCCACCGTCTCCGGCGCCAGCAGCGAAGGCGTGCCGCCGCCGAAAAAGATCGACGACAGGGGGCGGGAATCCCGGAGGGTCTCGCGCCAGACCTCCAGTTCACGGCCCACGGCGGCGGCGTAGGCCGCCTCCGGAATCCGGGCGAACGCCTGGGAGCCGAAGTCGCAATAGGGGCATTTGCGTTGGCAAAACGGCGTGTGCAGGTAGAGTGACAGGGTCGGCGGGGCGAACGGGGCGGAACGAGGGGGGACGGACGCCTCCGCCGCCACTCCCTCCCCCGCCGCCGTCGGATCAGCCGGCGGGGTTGAGCCGTTCGGCGAGGACATGCAGGACGAAGAAATGGGCGATCTCCACCAGACCGTAGTTGGCGGCGTCCACCCAGAGATTGAGATCCCCGGCGCGGCGCAAGGGGTTGTCCGGGGTGAAGCCGGAGAGGGTGAACACGGGGCAGGCCCGCCGCCGGGCCTCCTCGGCGGCGTTGAGAATATTGGGCGAACGCCCCGAACTGGAGAGGGCGATGAGGACATCCCCCGGCAGGGCGGCCACCTCCAGGGCGGCGGAAAAGACCCGCTCGTAGCCGTAATCGTTGGCCAGGCAGGAAAATTGCGAGGGATCGTGGAGCGTCATGGCCCGCAGCCTAGCCACCTTCAGCAGATCGTTGCCGATGTGGCTGGCGATGCCCGCGCTCCCCCCGTTGCCGATGAGGTAGAGGCGATGGGTCGCCCGGGTCGCCTCCAGCATCGCCAGGGCCCGGCTCATCCCCGCCGCGTGGTCCAGGGGATGCCCCTCCCGGTCGCTGAAGGCGGCGCCCTCGATCAGCGATTGCAGCCGTCGACCGTGGGATTCCAGGGAAAGCAGGGACTCCTCCATGAGGGACTCCTGACCGAAGCGGGAAGTGGTTATAGCAATTTCACTTTAGAATTGCACCTATCGTCAAGCGGTGCCTGGGTTATGCAACCAACTCCCCAACCACGAAAACGTCA
>JADGAP010000118.1 GCA_015231965.1 Magnetococcales bacterium
ACCATTCCAAAAGCTTGAGAACAGGTTATCGCCCATGTCCGGCGCGGTCTGTTCGTTGACGCACACATTGCGGCGAATTATTTCTGAGAAGGACGAATCATTCGTCCCTTCAGTATCTTAAGCCCGTCTTATTCATGAATTTCGTCGCGAAGACGCCCAGGGCGCGTCAGGACAAAGCGCGCGAAAGGCGACGACCGGAACCGCTTTTGTTGCGCGGTGAGGATCGGCGATCGAGCGCAACGCAGACCTGACGCGATCCTGGTGCGCTTGCAGCCGAAATTCATGAATAAGACGGGCTCAGGATTCACAACGGGTTGAAACGGTTGCCTCCAGTCCGGAACCTGCGCCTGCACCGCCTGAAGGCCGGTGACTGCTCCATGGGTGCTTCTGGTAGTTTAGTTCTACGTTGTCAGTTTTCGCACAGCCCGGCATGGGGCAACCCAAGGGTGACATTGAAAAGTGTGCGCCCACAGACAAAAGCGCAAATCAAAACCCCAGGGCTTATGCCCTGGACCCGCCAGGGGGATGATCCCCCTGGACCCGCGGTCCCATTCGTTTGTGGGAACCCAATCATTTCCAGAAAAATCTTCGAGGAACGCGCGGGGTTTCACGGGAGTAGTACAGTTCCTTGAATCCGACGAAGTCGAATTATCGGGACGGGACAATCACCACGGTTCCGCCGTCGGTGCCCGTGCTTCCGGTGCTGCCTTTTGCGCCTCTGGAGCCCGTGGAGCCTTTGGAGCCTTTGGAGCCAGTGGCACCGGTCTCACCGGTTGCGCCAGCTCCGCCGGTGGCACCGGTGTCTCCGGTGGCGCCGGTGTCTCCGGTGGCGCCAGCTCCGCCGGTTGCGCCTGTTGCGCCGGTTGCCCCGGTGTATCCCGTTGCCCCAGCTCCACCGGCGGCTCCAGTGTTGCCTGTTGCACCGGTGTATCCTGTGTTGCCGGTGTTACCGGGGTTGCCGGGGTTGCCTTGCGGCCCGGCGGGACCGGTACACGCGCTCAATGCCAGCGCCACCACGGCGGCGAGAACCAGATAAGAATTTTTCATGATGATCCCTTTCAGTTGGGTTGCTGAAAATCACCCTCGCGATTAATGAGACATTCCGGGAAATTCATATAAATCCAGGAATTTCCCGGAATTTGATCCGCTTCTTTCGGCAACAACCACCGTCAGCCGATCATGCCATGGTCACTGCCGGGGCGACTGGGCGCGACGCGGTGGGCGGCGTCTGGCCGCCCACCGCGTCGTGTTCGAGTCAGGAGTGCTTTTCCGGTTCGTAATCCTTGTTGTGCTCTTCAAAGAGCTTGATCTGTTCCTCGGCTTCGTCCTTGGAGACGCCGTAAGACTCCTGGACCTTGCCAGCCAGATCCGCACGTTTGCCCGCGATCACGTCGAGTTGATCATCGGTGAGCTTGCCCCAGCGCTCCTGGACTTTGCCCTTGAACTGCTTCCAGTTCCCTTCGACGATATCCCAGTTCATCACAATCTCCTTGCATCAAGAAAAAACATGGGCGGGATTGACGGCCAATCATGCTGCTCTGGTCCGTCGTAGAATGGCCACGAGGACCATTCTACATGCCTACCTGTCCTCAGGCGGAAAACCGAATATCTTCTGTTCTCGTATTTCATTCAATCGAACGGATGGCGCTTGTCGGCGCATTCCAGCGATGGTCGTGCTTCGCAACGGTCACTTCTTGTCGTTTACCGGAGGTTTTTGCATGTTATCTCCGGCTTCCTCGATTTTCTGTCCCACCTTCTGGACAGTTTTGTCGATTTCCTTACCCGCACGCTCTGCTTTACCTTCCGGTTGATCACAGCCAGCGAGTCCCGCCATCAGCACAACCACGATCACAGCCGCGCCGACGGTCCTGCCCCATTGCGTCGAGTTAGTCATCTGGGTTTACTGACTTCGTGACCGATGACGCCGCCGACGGCTGCTCCACCAACGGTCCCAATCGGACTGCCACCGGTCAAGATGGCACCGCCGACAGCCCCGACTCCGGCCCCGACAGCGGTGTTCTGATCCTGCGCCGTCATGCCCGAACAACCACCCATGGCAAGCAGGACGGCTGCCACCACCGCATTGAAAGCGAACTTCTGCGATGTTTTCATTGAATTTTCTCCACCTCAGCATGATGCTGCGTTTCTAACGACAGCAGGTCCATCATGTACAGCATATATTGCTTGAATTCTGCTGCAGTTTGCTACTTGTTGAGATGTCCCTGTCCCTGTCCCTTGTCCTGATTCTTGGCGTGATCCTTGTTCTCCCGCGCCACCCCATACTGGCCGTGAGCGTGGGTATCCTTCTCTCCCCCGCCGTTCTTTCGGGGGTCGAAGATCTTGCTGCCGGAACTGTTGCGCTCACTGCTGAGCTTGCCGTCGGATGAAGCTTCATCCGTACCCTTCGACTTCGCCTTGGAGGATTCCTGCTCCGTGGAGAGATTCTTGCCTTTGTCCTGCTGCGAATCGGACTTTTCCGTCATCACTCCGAACTTGGAGGGAGCATCCTGCTTACCCTGGACCTGCTGCGAATCGGACTTTTCCGTCATCACTCCGAACTTGGAGGGGGCATCCTGCTTACCCTGGACCTGCTGCGAATCGGACTTTTCCGCCGTCACTCCAGACTTTGAGGGGGCATCCTGCTTACCCTGGATCTGCTGCGAATCGGACTTTTCCGCCGTCACTCCGGACTTGGAGGGGGCATCCTGCTTACCCTGGATCTGCTGCGAATCGGACTTTTCCTGGCTCGTCCCGAAGTGGGGGGAGGCGGCTTGCTTTTCCGCCCATCCATTCTTGGGGGCGTCGGCGGGCTTGGCACTCGAGTCGCCGCGTGATTTCTCGTCGGTCTTGGCAGAGGCCTCCGAGGACTTCACTTGCGCCTTGTCGTCGGATTTGGCAGAAAGATCCGCAGACTTCTTTCCTTGATCGGCAGATTTCTCGTCGGCCTTGATAGAGGTCTCCGAGGGCTTCACTTGCGCCTTGTCGTCGGATTTGGCAGAGATCTCCGCAGACTTCTTTTCTTGATCAATGCTGGTTTCGTTCATGTTGGGTTTGTTCATTTGAATTTTCCTTTCATACGACGTGAGTGGGAGCGACGCATTGGCAAGCCCTATCAGGCACTCGCTTTTCATCGCCAAAATCGTGTTGCATTCATCTATTGCGCATTGCCACGGTGCAAACTATTTGCTCTGATGGTTCCGAGAGTAGGAGGAAACCACCGGGTCGTCTGTCTGCTAGCGCACATACTCGGCAGTTCGGCGGAAAATGTAGCGATTGTTCTGCGAAAATACCGAGAAAGCTGGCTGTCAAGCGGAGAAAAACCATCTGAATCAGTCTTATTTCCTTGCATCTGAACTTACGGAGGGGAGCTTGAGAGGACATGGACGCTCTCCCCTTCCCCACCTCGGAGCGGGCCATGATCCACGCCATCCTCGACGGTCAACCGGTGGAAGTCGCCCCGGGAACCACCATTCTCCAGGCGGTGCGGGGCTTGGGCGGGGATCTTCCCACCCTGTGCCACTCGCCGTTGCTCCCCCCCGGGGGAAACTGCCGCCTCTGCCTGGTGGAACGGGAGGGGGGGGCGCTGGTTCCCGCCTGCGCCACGGCGTTGCTCGAAGGGGATCGCCTCATCACCCGTTCGCCCCGCCTCACGGAGATTCGCCGGGGCATTTTGGCCCTGCAACTGCATCGCCACCCCCTGGCCTGCCTGGGATGTCCGGTGGAAGGGCGGTGCCAGCTCCAGCGGGTGGCGGTGGAACTGGGCTTCACCCCCTTCGCCCGGGATCGGGCCCCCCTCCCCCCGCCCGACGCCTCCCACCCGTTCCTCCACCGTCAGCCGGAACTATGCATCGACTGCGGGCGCTGCGTCCGGGCCTGCGCCCATATCCAGGGGCAGGACGTGCTGGGCCTGGCGGGCCGGGGCGACCGCCAGCGGGTGATCGCCGGGGCGGACCAGGAACTGAGCCCGGCGGGGTGCGTCGCCTGCGGTCAATGCCTCTCCCAATGCCCCACCGGGGCGCTGCGGGAGCCCTCGCCCCTGGCCGGAATCGTCGCCGAACAGACCGTGATCACCACCTGCGGCTACTGCGCCGTGGGCTGCCAACTGCGGGTGGAGACGGCGGGAGGCCGGGTGCTCCGCATCGAGCCCGACCCCGCCGGCTCCGCCAATCGAGGCCACGCCTGCGTCAAGGGGCGGTTCGGCCATGGTTTCGTCCACCACCCCGAGCGGTTGACCACGCCGCTGATTCGTCAACCCACCGGCGACTTTCGCGAGGCCTCGTGGGCGGAGGCGCTGGCCCTGGTCGCCCGCCGCCTGGGGGCGATCCGCGACCGGGACGGCCCCGGGGCGCTGGGGGTGGTCAGTTCGGCGCGTTGCACCAACGAGGAGAACTTTCTCCTGCAAAAGTTCGCCCGAGTGGTCCTGGGAACCAACAATGTGGACAACTGCGCCCGGGTCTGCCACTCCCCCTCGGCCTTCGCCCTGGGCGAGGCCCTGGGGACCGGCGCAGGAACCAGCAGTTTCGAGGATGTGGAACGGTCGACGCTGCTGATGATCGTCGGGGCCAACCCCACCGAGGCCCATCCGGTGCTGGGGGCGCGAATCCGCCAGGCGGCGCGGCGGGGGACGCCTCTCATCGTGCTGGATCCCCGTCGCACCGAGTTGGCCCGCCTCGCCGCGATCCATCTGCCGGTGCGCCCCGGCTTCAACGTGGCGGTGATCAACGCCCTGCAATGGGTGGTGCTGGAAGAGGGGTTGATGGAGGCCGACTTCGTCGCCGCCCACGCCGAGGGGCTGGAGGCGGTGCGGCAGGCGGTGGCAGGTTGCACCCCGGAATGGGCCGCCCCCTTGGCCGGGGTGGAGGCGGCGGCGATTCGTCAGGCGGCGCGGCTCTACGCCCGGAGCCCGGCCTCGCAAATTTTGTGGGGATTGGGCATCACCGAATCGTGCTACGGAACCCGGGCCGCCTTCGGCTTGATCAATCTGGCGGTGTTGACGGGTCAGGTGGGCCGTCCGGGGAGCGGTTGCAGCCCCATCCGGGGCCAGAACAACGTGCAGGGGGCCTGCGACATGGGGGCCCTGCCCAACGTCTTCTCCGACTACCGCCCGGTGAGCGACGAAACCGCCCGGCGGGAGCATCAGGAGGCCTGGGGCGTTCTCCCTCCGGCCCGCCCCGGGTTGAAAATTCCCGACATGCTGGCCGCCGCCCGGGAGGGGGCTTTGAAGGGGATGTATCTCGTCGCCCAGGATCTGGCCCAGTCCGACCCCGATACCCACAAGGTCCACCAGGCCCTCGCCAATCTGGAGTTTCTCGTGGTGCAGGAAATTTTCATGAGCGAGTCGGCCAAACTGGCCCACGTGGTGCTGCCGGGAGCGAGCTTTCTGGAAAAATCCGGAACCTTCGTCAACAGCGACCGGCGAGTGCAGAGGGTCCGCCCGGCGGTTTCCTCCCCCGGCGCGGCCCTGGCCGACGGCGAGATCGTCCATCGGCTGGCCCGAGCCATGGGACGGGATCTGGGAGCCGCCGCCACGCCGGACGGCCCCATGGATCCGGTCCGGGTGATGGGGGAGATCGCCCGCCTCTCCCCCAACTGGCGTGGCATCTCCTATGATCGGCTGGAGGCGTCGGGCTTTCTGCAATGGCCCTGCCCCGCCCCGGACCATCCCGGAACCACCCTGGTCCACGCCGGGGGCGAATTCATTCGAGGGCGGGCGCGGCTCACCCCCACCCCCTGGCATCCCCCCGCCGAGGAGCCCGACGCCGACTATCCCTTCCTCCTCACCACGGGGCGGATTCTCTTCCATTACAACGTGGGGACCATGACCCGGCGCACCGCCATCGCCCAACTGGCGGGGGCCGGGGAGGAGCGGCTGCGCCTCCACCCCGCCGACGCAGCAGCCCTGGGGGTGATCGAGGGGGCGCGGCTGCGTCTCTCCTCCCGCCGGGGAACGGTCCACGTCACGGCGGGGTTGAGCGACGATCTGCCCCGGGGCATGCTCTTCATGGCCTTCCACCACCCCAAAACCCGCACCAACCTGCTGGTGGGCGACGCCTCCGACGAATACACCCGCTGCCCCGAATACAAGGTGACGGCGGTTCGCCTGGAAAAGGTGCACACTTCGGACTTATAACTATCGTTCGTTCACTTCGCCCCTGTGAATGAATCTTGGAATGTCTGGGGAAGTAGGGTAGATTGTCCTCGGTTCCCCTTCCATTCAACCATGGGTGGGGGTGTTTGCGTTTTGCTCCGGTCTCAATCTCCCCATCGTCTTCCTGGCGCTCAAGGAATCCCATGAAGGATCACACCTCGTTCAACGCCGCCCTGGTGGTCGGGGCCATCGGCGTGGTCTATGGCGACATTGGCACCAGCCCCCTCTACGCCATGAAGGAGACCTTCAACGGCCCCCACGCCCTGCCGGTGGACGCCCCCCACGTCTTCGGCGTCTTGTCGTTGATCTTCTGGGCCGTGACCATCATCGTCTCATTAAAATACGTCACCTTGATGATGTTGGCGGACAACAAGGGGGAGGGGGGAAGCCTGGCGTTGTTGGCCCTGGTCTCCCGCTTGACGGAAAAATCCCGTCTCTCCGGACTGGTGGTGGTGTTGGGCATCTTCGCCGCCGCCCTCTTTTACGGCGACAGCATGATCACCCCCGCCATCTCGGTGCTGAGCGCCGTGGAGGGGTTGGAAGTGGTGGCCCCCGCCATGAATCAGGCCATCGTTCCCATCACCATCGTCATTCTCATCGCCCTCTTCTCCATCCAGTCCCAGGGGACGAAGGCGGTGGGATTCCTCTTCGGACCGGTGATGCTGGTCTGGTTTGCGGTGCTGGGATTATTGGGCGTGATCGAAATTTTGCACAAACCGGAGGTGCTGGCGGCCTTCGATCCCCGCTGGGCCTTCCGCTTTCTCGCCCAGGACGGATGGAAAGCCTTTCTGGCCCTAGGCTCGGTGGTGTTGGCCCTCACCGGGGCCGAGGCGCTCTACGCCGACATGGGCCACTTTGGCAAAGGTCCCATTCGTTTCAGTTGGTTCGCCATCGTCTTCCCCTGCCTCATGCTCAACTATTTCGGCCAGGGTGCGATGATGCTCGGGGCGCCGGAAACGGCGATCAACCCCTTTTTCCACCTCGCCCCCGACTGGGCCGCCCTGCCCATGGTGATCCTGGCCACCGCCGCCACCATCATCGCCTCGCAGGCGGTGATCTCCGGGGCCTTTTCCGTTACCCAACAGGCCATCCAGTTGGGGTTCCTCCCCCGCATGTCCATCCGCTTCACCTCCGAAACCGAAATGGGGCAGATCTACGTCCCCTTCATCAACTGGTCGCTGCTCCTCTTCGTCATTCTGCTGGTGCTGGGTTTCGGCACCTCCAGCAACCTGGCGGCGGCCTACGGCGTGGCGGTCACCGGCACCATGACCATCGACACGGTGTTGCTGGGCTTTGTCATGCTCCTGCTGTGGAAATGGTCCAGAATTCCCGCGCTGGCGCTGCTGGCGCTCTTCCTCACCGTGGACCTCGCCTTTTTCCTCGCCAACTCGGTCAAAATTTTCCACGGCGGATGGTTCCCCCTGGCCATCGCCTTCACCGCCTTCATCCTGCTCACCACGTGGAAAAAGGGTCGCGGCATCCTCTATGACCGACTGCGTCGGGAAAACAAACCGCTGCTGCCTTTCATCGAATCGGTCTCCGAGACGGTGTTGCGGGTTCCGGGAACGGCGATTTTCATGAGCGGCGCGGCGGAAGGTGCCCCCTCGGCCCTGCTGCACAATCATAAACACAACAATGTGCTGCACCAACGCATCGTGTTGGTGACGGTGACGGCCCACCGCTCCCCTTTCGTCCCCTGCGAGGAACGAATGGTGGTGGAAACCCTGGGCTCCGGCGTTTTTCGCGTCCTCCTCAAATTCGGCTTCATGGAGACCCCCGACGTCCCCGGGGCCCTCATCCAGTGCGTCGACCACGGATTGCCCCTGGATCCGGAGGAGTGCTCCTTTTTCCTCAGCCGAGAGACCTTGATCCCCACCAGCATCCTGGGCATGCCCTTGTGGCGGGGCCATCTTTTCGCCTGGATGGCGCGCAACGCCGCCAGCCCCATGGATTTTTTCCGCCTCCCCCCCGACCGGGTGGTGGAGATGGGCATCCAGGTGGAAATCTGACCGTCCCGCCCCCTCCCCCCTCCCCACGGAGCCCCCGTTCCGCGGGGAGTGGCCGTTTTTTCTCCCTTCCTCCAGCAAATTCCTTGGTTGGAACGCGCTTCCTCTTTAACATCGTTCCCGAAAGGGCGCTGCGGATGGCGGAGCCGCGCCCCGCGCGCCCCTTCAGTCGGGTTCGTGAACAATCAACGTTCTTGCTTGCTTGATTCAGGAGTGCGTCATGTTGTCCGTTCGGGAACAGATGGCCATCCTCCGCCGGGGAACGGTGGAGATTCTTTCGGAGGAGGAGCTGGAGCGCAAACTCGCCCGCTCGCTGCAAACCGGCAAGCCGTTGCGGGTCAAGGCGGGGTTCGACCCCACCGCGCCGGACCTCCACCTGGGCCACACCGTGTTGTTGCACAAAATGCGGCAGTTCCAGACCTTGGGCCATCACGTGTTGTTTCTCATCGGCGACTTCACCGGCCTGATCGGCGACCCCACCGGCAAGAGCGAAACCCGCAAACCCCTCACCCCGGACCAAATCGCCGCCAACGCCGAAACCTACCGCCACCAGGTTTTCAAGGTATTGGATCCGCAACAGACCGAAGTGGTGTTCAACAGCCGCTGGATGAACCAGATCACCTCGGCCCAGATGATCCAACTGGCCTCCCGCATGACCGTGGCCCGCATGCTGGAGCGGGAGGATTTTTCCAAACGCTACAAGGAAGGCCGTCCCATCGCCATCCATGAATTTCTCTATCCCCTGGTTCAGGGATACGACTCGGTGGCCCTCAAGGCCGACGTGGAGCTGGGCGGCACCGATCAAACCTTCAACCTTCTGGTGGGGCGGGAGTTGCAGCGGGAGTACGGTCAGGAGCCCCAGTGCGTCCTCACCCTGCCCATCCTGGAAGGGTTGGACGGGGTGCAGAAAATGTCCAAGTCCCTGGGCAATTACATCGGCATCCTGGAACCCCCCCGGGAAATTTTCGGCAAAATCATGTCCATCAGCGATACCATGATGTGGCGCTACATGGAGTTGCTCTCGGAAAAGCCCCTGACGGAGATTGCCGCCCTCAAGGCGGCGGTGGAAGGGGGAGAAGCCCACCCCATGGAGACCAAAAAAGCCCTGGCGGCCGAAATGGTCGCCCGGTTTCACGGCGAGGCGGCGGCACCCCTGGCCCGGGAGGAGTTCGAGGCGATCTTCCGCCAGGGGGCGATTCCCGAGGACGCGCCGGAATTCACCTTCGAGGCGGCGGCGGGGCTGGGGTTGGCGGCGGCCCTGGCCATGACCGGCCTGGCCAAATCCAACAGCGAGGGGATGCGCCTCGTGACCCAGGGCGGGGTGATGGTGGATCACCAGCGGGCGACGGACCCCCGCATGACCCTGGCCCCCGGCGGACGCTATCTGTTGCAGGCGGGCAAGCGCAAATTCGCCTACGTCACCCTCCCCTGATACCGTCCATTCCGCCCCGGAATGTATCATCGCCGTCGATCCCCGCCATTTCCCCAGCATCGCATTTTGTAACGCATCACCGTAACATCACTCGACATTTCGGAAGATCGGCCTAAGATGGACCCAACCTCGGAATTCGGAGAATCGCCCCCCGCATGAAAAACAGCGCCCCATTGTTGGAACGATATGTCGAGCAAACCAGCCGCGCCCTGCTGCTGGTGGATGAAGCGGGAACCGTTGCCTTTTGCAATGGCAAACTGACCGCCTTGTTGAATTGGAGCGACGGCGACTCCCCCGTCGGCCAACCGTTCGACCGCTTCCTCGCCTGGCTGGCGGAAGTGAAGGCCGACAGCTTCCTCGACCTGGGCCAAACCGCCGAGGCGTTGCGTCGCTCCCTGGCGCTCGGCCACCCGTTCCGCGAGGAGGATTTTTTGCTGGCGGAACGTTGGCTCTCCCTCTGCGGTCGTCCCCTGGAGGGGGGTGGCTACGCCTTGACCCTCACCAACGTCACCACCCACCACACCACCATGGAGACCCTGCGCCGCTCCAGCCGCACCACGGTGATGGCCCTGGCGGAGTTGGCGGAAAGCCGGGATCAAACCACCGGCGAGCATGTGTTGCGCGTCGCCCGCGCCACCCATGAAATCGCCCGCAAACTGCGGGATCAAGGGCGCTACACCGAAACCATCGATGGCCATTTTTTGCAAAACATCGCCCTGGCCAGCATCCTCCACGACATCGGCAAGGTCACCACCCCGGATCGCATCCTGCTCAAACCCGGTCCCCTGGACCCGGAAGAGCGCCAGATCATCCAACAACACTCGGAAGTGGGCCGCAAACTGCTGACCCGACTCAACGATTTTCTCGATGACGACAGCTACCTGGCCATGTCGGCCCGCATCGCCGGGGCTCACCATGAAAAATTCGCGGGCGGGGGCTATCCCGAGGGCGTTGCGGACCAGTCGATTCCCCTGGAAGGGCGCATCGTCGCCCTGGCCGACGTTTTCGACGCCCTGATCTCCGAACGGCCCTACAAGCAGGCCTGGAGTGAGGCGGAGGCGGTGGACTTCCTGCAAAAAGAGTCGGGCCGCATGTTCGATCCCTGGATCGTGGAGGCCTTCCTCGAAGTGCTGGAGGATCGCAAGAAGAGCCACAAAATCGTCTGGACCCCGGAGATGACCGTGGGCGATCGGATGTTGGACTTCGACCACCGCAATCTGGTGTCGCTGCTCAATCAGGTCCATCGCTCCCTGGAGCAGCGGGATTTCACCATGTTCGATCTGGTCTTGCAGGAGCTGTTCAACTACACCCTGGGCCATTTCAACCGGGAAGAGGCCTACCTGAACCGCATGGGCTATCCCCATCGCGAACCCCACGCCGCCATCCACCGGGGATTGACGCAAAAAGTGCGGGAGATGCGGCAACGGCTCTACAACGCCAACGCCCGGCAGGAGTTGGGGGAGGAGTTGATGGAACTGTTGAGCACCTGGCTCAAGGATCACATCCTGCGGGAGGACGGCCAATATTTTCGCTACGCCCAACGGCTGGACGCGGCCCAGGCCCAGGTCAGCGCCGGGACTCCCGCCGCCGCAACGCCTCCGCCAGAGGCGGGTAGAGCGTCTCGGTAAAGCGCCGCACCCCCTCCGGGGTTTGGTGGACCGCGTCGATGAACAGGGCCGGTTCCTGGGGCGTGGCGGCGTCCACGTCGATGGCGAGGGCTTGCAGTTCGGCGGCGGTCTCCAGAATCGATTGATTGTAGCGGGTGAAATCCGCCGCCACCTTGGCCTGAAACGCCCCCTCCCCCAATCGGTCGCGCAGCGCCGGTTGGGTGAGAAAGACGGGCTCCGCTCCCGCCTGACGACAGGCGGCGGCGATCAACGTCAGATTACGCCGGAAATAGCCTCTCCCCGCCGTGATGTCCCGCCCCCAATCCCGCCCCCCCTCCTCGTTG
>JADGAP010000119.1 GCA_015231965.1 Magnetococcales bacterium
TGGTGGCCGAGCAGGTGGGGCAATTGGCCCTGCGCATCGGTCAGGCGGCCAAAAACATCGACGACGGCATCACCCAGGCGGCCCAGCAGGTGGAACAGGCCCTGATGGAACGGTTCAACGGCGAAAACGCCAAGGTGGAGCAGGATCGCATGAATCAAGCCAATGAGCAGTTCAAAATGCTCAAGGGGCACTATTGCGAACTGCTGCAATTCAACCAATCCAGCGTGGCCACTTTGGGGGATTTTCATCACAAGGCCGCCGGGTCGTTGCTGACCCTGATCGCCAGCTTGCAGTTTCAAGATATCGTGCGGCAGCGGGTGGAGCAGGTGATCTCCACCTTGAATCGAAAGAGAATTTTCATGGAAAAACTGGCGCGGGAAGGAGCCGACCCCGGAGCGCTCTCTCCGGAGGAGTTGACGTTGGACGTGGGGAGCTTCGTCAAGGATTACGTCATGGCCCAACAGCGCCAGGTTCACAGGGGGGTTACCGGAGGCAAGGGGGCGGTTGCAACAGTGGAGGAGGATATCACGCTGTTTTAACCCGCCATTCCGAGTGGGGAATCATCGAATTAAAGAAATATAGGCCGCGGCGGTGTTGGGTGAGGCACCGACGTGGATTCACCCCAGGGAGCGACAGGCTCCCGGGAAGTATCGACGAATGTGATGTCATCCTGTCGATGGACAAGGCAACCCCCAAGTTTCTTGGACCTCGTGCGTGTTACAAACCCGTTTTGGGAGGCGAAGATGAGCGGATTCAAGCAGTTGAAACTGCGAACCCAAATGTTGGGCATGGTATTCACCCTGTTGATCTTGCTGGCGTTGGTCGGCGTGGTAGGGGTCAGGGGGCTTTCGTCCATTGGCGAGGAGTTCAAGGGAGTGGCGGAAGGAGATATTCCGTTGACCAAACTGGCGGCGGAGATTGAAACCGTCTCCATGGACCAGATCGTGATCTTTGAAAAAGGGTGGCGGATTGGAGAAGGCGTCTTCGCCCGGACCGAGGGGGCGGAAGCGTTAAAGGGCGTATGGGAAAAATTCAAGGAAAAAACGGTGGAAGTGAACCTGCTTCTCACAAAAACGCGCGCCTTGATCGACGACATGACCAAAACCGCCCACACCGGGTCGCAACACAATGACATCGCCGAAGTGAAGGAATTGTTTGAACAAATTGTCAAGCAATACGGCGATATCGACCGGCATGGCATGGAAGCATTCGATCATTTTGCAAAAGGCCGGATGAACGAAGCCCGTGAGTCGGCGAAACAGATGGAAAAAGAGGAGGAGCATGTCGGGGAGGCGATTGATCATCTGCTCAAGCGGGTGGAGAAAATGACGGAAGACGCCGCCCATTACGTGATGACGTCCGAGGAGGCGGCCGTCCGGTGGATGCAGATTCTCGGAGGGGCTTCGCTGCTGATTGGGTTGTTGATGGCCTGGGGGGTGATTCGCAACGTTCTGCGGATGTTGGGCGGTGAACCCGTGGTGATTTCCGAAGTGGTGAAGCGCCTCGCCGTGGGCGACTTGAAGACCGAGATGAACCTGTCGCCAGGGGATCAAACCAGCGTCCTGGCCTACCTTTCCCAGCTTGTGGAGGCGGAAGGACGGGTGGTGGGGGTGATGGAGCGGTTGGCGGTGGGGGATTTGTCGGTGGAGTTGCGCGAGCGCAGTGAGGAGGATCTGCTGTTGCGCGCCGTGAAACGGTTGGTGGAAGCCGAAAAGCAGGCGGTGGTCGTGGTGGAAAAACTGGCGCTGGGCGACGTGGGGGTGGAGGTGCAGCCCCGCTCTCCCCAGGATGCCTTGCTGATGGCCATGCAACGGTTGGGGGAGGCCGAACGCTCGGTGACGTCGGTGATGGAACGGGTGGCGGTGGGCGATTTGGACGTGGCCTTTAAAGAGCGCTCCGGGCAGGACGTGTTGTTGCAAGCCCTGCGGCGCCTGGTGGACGCCGAAGCCAAAGTGGCGAAACTGGCGGAAACCCTCTCCAACGGCGACCTGCGGGTGGTGGTGAAACCCCGCTCCGACCAGGATCTGTTGATGATCGCCCTGGCGGATATGGTCAAGCGACTGGTGGCCGTGGTGGGAGACATTCAAAGCAGCGCGGAGCAGGTGGCGGCGGGCAGCGAACAGATGAGCAGCTCGGCGGAGGAGATCTCCCAGGGGGCCAGCGAACAGGCGGCCTCGGTGGAGGAGTCCACCGCGTCCATGGAGGAGATGGCTTCCAGCATCACGCAAAACGCCGACAACGCCAAGCAGACCGAGGCCATCGCCCTGCGCGCCGCCCAGGATGCCCGGGAGTCGGGATCCGCAGTGACCCAAACCGTGGCGGCCATGAAGGAGATCGCGGGCAAGATCGGCATCATCGAGGAGATCGCCCGCCAGACCGATCTGCTGGCCCTCAACGCCGCCATCGAGGCGGCCCGGGCCGGGGAACAGGGGCGGGGCTTCGCGGTGGTGGCCTCCGAGGTGCGCAAGCTGGCGGAACGGAGCCAGGCGGCGGCGGCGGAGATCAACGAAATGTCCACCAAGAGCACCACCATCGCCGCCAAGGCGGGGGAGTTGCTGCACAAGCTGGTTCCGGACATCCAAAAGACCTCCGAACTGGTGCAGGAGATCGCCGCCTCCAGCCGGGAACAGAGCGTCGGGGCCGAGCAGGTCAATCAGGCGTTGCAACAGCTGGATCAAGTGGTGCAGCAAAACTCGGCGGCCTCCGAGGAGTTGGCCAGCACCGCCGAGGAGCTATCTTCCCAGTCGCAACAGTTGCAAATGGCCATCGCCTTCTTCAAAACCGAAGGCAACGCGCCCTCCGCGGCGTCCCACGCCTCATCGCGCGGGATGGGATACCATCAACCCGCACGGCAGATGGCTTCCCACCCGCCCAAAAAGGCGCTGCCCGCCCCAAGGACGACGACGCCCCACCGTTCCCCCGGCAAGACCACGGTGGTCTTGAACATGGAGGACAAGGATCTGAACGACGACGCCTCCTTTGAACGGTATTGACCCATGGGTTCTCCGGCCTCGGTGGAATCCGGGGTCGGGGAACCGGGTACTCTCATCCGGTGGCGTCGATGGCGAAGCCGGGTCGCAATTACAAAGGGAGCCAACCATGAACGAAACCGTCAAGGCGCAGGGGAGTTCCAGCCGGGTGCTGACCTTCACCCTGGACCATGAGCACTTTGCATTGGACATTTTCACCGTTCGAGAGATACTGGATGTGTCCGATATCACCCGCATTCCGCAAGCCCCGGAGTTCATGTTGGGGGTGGTGAATTTGCGGGGCAACGCGGTGCCGGTGATGGATCTGCGGCGGCGTTTCGGAATGCCGCCCGCCGCCCGCACCGTCAACAGCCGCATTATCATCATGGAGATGCTGCAAGGCGGCGAGACCACGCTCATCGGGGCGCTGGCCGATTCGGTGAAGGAGGTGCTGGAGTTGGATTCCGGCCAGATCGAACCCCCGCCCCGCATGGGAACCCGGGTGCCCATTGATTTCATCACCGGCATCGGCAAACAGGGGGATCGGTTCATTCTGCTGCTCAACGGGGAACGGGTGTTCGCCCTGGACGCTGTCCTGGAGGCGGCTTCCACGGCGGATGTGGCTTGAACCAACGGGATGTGCGCGACGCGGGAAGAAGTCCATGGGAGGGACGCATGAAAATCACCTTGGAAGGTCAGTACACCGTGGAACGGGCCGATGAACTCCGCCAGCAACTCATGGCGGTGATGAAGGAGAAGGAGGAGGTGGAGATCAGTCTTGCCAAGGTGGAGCGGGCGGACCTGACCTTCTTCCAATTGCTCCACGCGGCGATGAAATCCCGTCGTCAGAAGGGGCGTTCCATGAAATTCAGCGGCGATCTGCCGGAGGCGCTGATGTTTCAGGCGCGCATGTGCGGGTTGGCGGAGTTGTTCCACAAGTCGGCGGCATGATCCGCGAGGAGTCCGAAAATGGCCAAGAAAATCCTGGTGGTGGATGATTCGGAGACCATCCGTCAGGCGGTGAGCTTCACCTTGAAGAACGCCGGCTACGATACCTCCGAAGCCCCCAACGGCCTCGTCGCCTTGAAAGAGGCGGACAGCGGCAAGGTGGACCTGGTGATCACCGACCTGAACATGAACTTCATGGACGGGCTGGAGTTGATCCGCAAACTGCGGGGCGGAGCCGGTCCCAACAAGTTCACCCCGATTTTGATGCTGACCACCGAATCCGCCATGGAAAAAAAGGAAGAGGGCAAGGCGGCGGGGGCCACGGGATGGATCGTCAAACCCTTCATCCCGGAAAAGCTGCTTGCAGTGGTGGAAAAAGTGCTGCGCTGATCCCCCCGCGACGGAAGACGGGGGAGGGGCGCGGCGAAATCATCGCGCGGGGAATCACGGTTTCGAGGGGGCCGCACCCATGGGCTTACGGGGAGAGAAGGAATGAATCAGCCCGATTTGGCGACCACCTTCCGGGTGGAGGCCGGGGAACTGCTTACCGACCTGGAGGCCGCGCTGCTGGAGTTGGAGGAGCAGCCCGACAACGGGGAGCTGGTGGGACGCTCGTTTCGCGCCTTGCACACGTTGAAGGGTTCCGGCGGCATGGCGGGATTTGGGGAGATCGTCCGTTTCGCCCACGGGGTGGAGTCGGTGTTCGACCGGGTGCGCAACGGGACGCTGGCGGTGGAGCGGGAGTTGCTGACCCTCGCCCTGGCGGCCAAGGACCATCTCCACGCCCTGCTCAACGCCGGTCCCGCGGGGGGGGAGGAGCTGGCGGCGGAGACCAACGAACTGCTGGCCCGGTGTCAGCCCTATTTGGGGACGACGGCACCCGCGGGGACGAGCGGGACGACCGCCGCTCCGGGCAAGGCCCCGCCCAAGGCGGCGGCGGTGGAATCCTTCTGGGTCCGTTTTCGTCCCGAGGTCAACAGTCTGGTCCATGGTTCCGATCCCCTGGCCCTGCTGGAGGAGCTGGCGGAACAGGGGGAGGTGAAGGCCTGTTTTCACGACGAGGGCATTCCGCCGCTGGAGGATTTGACCCCCGAGCGTTGCCTGGGCTGGTGGGATCTGGTGTTCCAGACCGGCCATGGCGAGCAGGGGATTCGAGACGTTTTTATCTTTGTCGATGAGCCGGAGGTATTGCAGGTTCAACCCTTGGGGTTGGGGCAGGTGCGGGGGGATGACCTGACCCGGTTTCTCGATGCGGTAAAAAAATATAACGATGCGGAAAAGGCCCGGGAGGATCTGCTCAAGAGCATCGAGTGGGTGCGTCAGGAGCGGACCAAGCGGCGCACCGAATCCGCCGGGGCCGCCGATTCGGCCAGCCTGCGGGTGGACGCCCATCGCCTGGATAAATTGGTGGACATGGTGGGGGAGTTGGTGATCATCCAATCCCGCCTGAGCTTGTCGGTGCGGGGGGCCAAGGATCCGGCCCTGAGTCAGCTCGCCGAGGAGTTGGAGCGGCTCTCCGACGCCATGCGGGGCAACGCCCTGGGGTTGCGCATGTTGCCCATCGGGGTGTCGTTCAACGCCTTCAAGCGGTTGGTGCGGGATTTGGCGGTGCAGTTGGGCAAGGATGCGGACTTCGTCGCCGAGGGGGCGGAGACCGAGTTGGATAAAACGGTGATCGACCGGTTGAAGGATCCGCTGCTGCACATTTTGCGCAACGCCGTGGATCATGGCCTGGAGACGGCGGACGAGCGGATGCGCTCGGGCAAATCCGCGCAAGGAACGGTGAAGTTGACCGCCACCAACGCCGGGGGGGATGTCCTGCTGACCATTCGCGACGACGGTCGGGGCATCGACCTGGAAAAGGTGCGGGCCAAGGCGTTGGCCCGGGGCTTGTTGACCCCGGAGGCCAATCCCAGCCGCAAGGAGCTGTTCGCCCTGCTGTTCGAGCCGGGATTTTCCACGGCGGAGAAGGTCAGCGACGTCTCCGGTCGGGGGGTGGGGATGGACGTGGTCAAGCGTTCCATCGAAGGGTTGCGCGGTTCAGTGGAGGTGGACAGTCAGCCGGGAACGGGGAGCGTCTTCTCCATCCGCCTGCCCCTGACCCTGGCCATCATCGACGGTTTGGGGGTGAAGGTGGGGCGGGAGTCCTTCATCATCCCCCTGGCCACCGTGGAGGCGTGTCAGGAGCGCATGTCCAACGATGGGAGACTGGTGGACAACATCCCGCGCAACGGCCAATTGATTCCGTGCATCAATTTGCGGCGTCTGCTGGGCGTTCCGGGGGAACCTCCCGGTTTCGAGCGGGTGCTGATCGCTCGGGTGGAGGAGATGGAGGTGGGGCTGGCGGTGGACCGCGTGGTGGGTCGTCAACAGGCGGTGATCAAAAGCCTGGGGGGGATCTATCGCAATCTGGACTGGATCTCCGGCACCACCATCAACGGCGACGGCGGCATCGCGCTGATTCTCGACGTGGCCCAACTGGTGCGTTTCGCCTACGCCAAGAGCCACGCCGTCCACTGAGAGCGGGAAGCCGGACGCCGGATCGTCTCCGGCGTCCCTCGCGGCGTCATTCGCTCGGCTCCTGCATGAATTGCAAGGCGTGGAGCCGGGCGTACTCCCCGTGCAGGGCGATCAGTTGGTCATGGTCGCCCTGTTCGATGATCCGCCCCTCCCGCAGCACCACGATGCGATTGGCGGTGCGAATGGTGGAGAGGCGGTGGGCGATGATCAGGGAGGCGCGCCCTTGCATCAGCCGCTCCAGGGCCTCTTGCACCGCCCGTTCGCTTTCGCTGTCCAGGGCGCTGGTGGCCTCGTCGAGAATCAGCACCGGGGCGTTCTTGAGGATGGAGCGGGCGATGGAGAGGCGCTGCCGCTGCCCCCCCGAAAGCTTGACCCCCCGGTCGCCGATCACCGTGTTCATCCCCTCGGGCAGGGCGCGGATGAACTCCATGGCGTTGGCCGCTTCCGCCGCCGCTTCCACCGCCTCCGGGGTGGCGTCGGGTTGGCCGTAGGCGATGTTGCGGCCCACCGTGTCGTTGAACAGAATGGTCTCCTGGGTCACCATGGCGATTTGGCCGCGCAGGCTGCGCAGCTTGACGGTGCGAATGTCCACGCCGTCGATGGTCACCGCCCCCTCGGTGGGGTCGAAAAAGCGGGGGACCAGGTGGGCCAGGGTGGTCTTGCCGCTGCCGCTCTTGCCCACCAGGGCGATGCGCTCGCCGGGCCGGATGGTCAGATCGATCCCTTGCAATACCGGCGGCAGCCCCTCGCCGTAGGTGAAGCCCACGTTTTCAAAGCGCAAGGCCTCCGTCATGGGAGGCAGAATCGTGGCCTCGGCGGCGTCCCGGATGGTGGGGGTGAGATCCAGCAGATCAAACACCCGCTGCGCCGCCGCCATCCCCTCCTGAAACGAATTATTCAGCCCGGTCAAACGCTTGATCGGGGTGTAGGCCATCATCAGGGCGGTGACGAAGGAGAAGAAGGCCCCCGTGGTGGTCTCGCCGTTGAGGATCGCTTGCCCCCCCGCGAGAATCACCAGGCAGACGGCGACGCCGGCGATGAGGTCCATCACCGGAGACGAGTAAGCCTGCACCCGGGCCGCCCGCAGATGGTTGCGCTGCACCTCCTTGGTGATTTTGCGAAAGGCCGCCTGCTCGATGCGCTCCATGCAAAAGGCCTTGACGATGCGCACCCCGGAGATGGTCTGCTCCAGGTGGCTGGTGACCCCTTCCATCATCTCCTGACGGCGGCGGCTGAAGCGACGCATTTTCTTGCCGAACTTGGAGATGAGATAGGCCGAGGGGGGCAGACCGGCCAGGGCTGCCAGGGAGAGCTGCCAGTCGGTATAGATCACCATGCCCGCGAGAAAAACCACCGTCATGCCCTCGCGCAGGATGTTGGAGACCACCGACGAGGCGGAGGAGCGCAGCAGGTTGCTGTCGTAGATCACCCGGGACATGGCGGCACCGGTGGAGGAGGAGAGGAAATAGCCCATGTCCAGGGTCAGGAGATGGTTGTAAACCCGCACTTGCAGCGCCCGCACCACCTTGTGGCCGACAAAGTCCATGAGATAGGACTGGCCGAAGGAGGCCGCCCCCCGCACCACGAAAATACCCAGCACGATGAAGGGCAGTTGCAGCAGCAGCGCCGTCTCTTTTTCGATGAACAGCCGGTCGAGGATGGGCTGAACCATGAAGGCGATGGCCCCGTTGCTGGCCGCCAGCACCACCATGCAGAACATGGCCGGGATCAGGATCATCCGGTAGGGCCACACCAGGGATAAAAATCGGCGGGTCACTTCCCGTTGCTTGACGGGATCGTCGATGGGAACCAACGGGGGTTTGCGATAGGTCATGGCGGCGTTGACTGGGGAAGCGGGATGGAGGGGAGGAGGGGCACCGATTTTCCTTGGGGGATCACTCCCCCGGTGCCGGGGCGGACGGGGCGCGGGAGGAGCGCCGGACCATTTGATTGATGCGGCGGGTCAGGGCCTTGTCCCATATCGTGGCGTGGTGATCCTCGATGCGATAACCCGCCACCCGGGGCCGTTGACGCATGGCAGGGTTGAGGGCGTTCATCACCGGTTCGGTCAGCCACAGGGGCAAAAAGGCGATGAGCAGGTTGATGGAGAGGATGAGGCCGATGCCCGCCATCTCCCACAGCTCCCGGGGGTCGAGATACCACCGGGGGGGCAGACGAAACCAGCCGATGCCCCCCTCCCGCCGCAAAATGCTGGAGAGGGTGCGCCAACGAATGGCGTTGAGCAAATTATACCGGATCACCTCCCGTTTCAACTCGAACTCGGAGGTGGTCTCCGGCACGTAGGCCAGGGGGGTCTTGTCGAAGATGCTGCGGGTGAGGGAGAGGGTGCTGTTGAAGTTGCGCCATCCCGGGGTTTGGACCAGGCGTCCGCTCTGCTGAACGTCGTTGTAGATGGGGGTGCCGGGGTAGGGGATCAAATTGTTGGCCTTGGTCACATCCACCTGCATGCGGCGCACCACGTCGAACCCCGCCCGCCGGTCCTCCTGGGTTTCGGTGGGGAAGCCGTAGATCATCATCGCCGAAACCTTGATCCCGGCGGCCCGGGTCCAGGCGATGACCTGTTCGTGTTCCGCCACGGTTTCGCCCTTGTTGGCCAGTTGCATCAGCCGGTCGGAGCCGGTCTCCATGCCATAGCCGATGTGGTTGAATCCGGCCTGGGCCAGCAGCGCCAACAGTTCCGGATCCACGGCGTCGGCCCGGGTTTGGATGCCGAATTGGCAGCGTTGGCTCAGGCCGCTGGCCATCAACCCTTGGCACAGTTCGATCACCCGGCTGCGCTTGAGGGTGAAAATGTCGTCGAGAAAGACGATGTGGTCCAGTCCATGCCGCTCCACCAGCAACCGGATGTCGGCGATGGCCCGCTCGGTGGTGTTGTGGCGCACCGTGGTGCCGGTCATCATGCGCTGGCTGCAATAGGTGCAACCGTGGGGACAGCCCCGGGAGGACATGACAAAGCCGATGTCGTAGCGTTTCGGATCGAACAGGTGATAGGGAAAGGGAGGGATGCGGTCCAGGTCGTCGATCACCGGGGCCTGGGGGTTGTGGACGAACCGCTCGCCGTCGCGATAGGAGAGGCCGCGAATGGCGGTCAGATCCTCTCCCGCCCGCAGCTTGCGCAAAAACTCCGGCAGGGTCTCCTCCCCCTCGCCCCGCAGCAGGTAGTCGACGCCGGGCATGGCCAGGGCTTCGTCGGGCAGCAGGGTGACGTGGAGTCCTCCGATCACCACCACGGCGTTGGGCAGCGTTTGCCGGATCATCGCCGCCACGTCGTAGCCCCGCCCGGCGCTGGCGGTGAGCATCGAAATGCCGAACACCGGGGGATCGGATTGCCCCGGACTTCCGGCGGCTTGCCGCAGATGGTCCGGGGTGATGGACTCCAACTCGTCGTTGAGGATAGCCACCGGCTCCCCCAGGGCCTCCACCACCCCCGCCAGATAGCCGATGCTGATGGGCACGGCGATGGGGACGTAGCGGGAGAGAATGCCGCCAAACCGCTCCTGGGCGGGATTGATGAAGATCATGAACGCGGTTCCTTTCCCATCCGCCGAGGCTCCCGGAGTGTCGGGAGAGGGGCGGACTGAAGAACAATGAGTCCAGCGGCGGCGCGCCGGTTACGGCAGGCGCACCAGCCGGAACCCCAAGGCGCTGGATTGAAACACCTGGGGGCTTTGATAGCGCGTGGTGCAGCGCAATTTATCGGCCCACCCTTCATAGTCGCCGCCGCGAATCACCCGGCTGACCACCACCGCCGGTTTATGCACCGGATTTTGCCGGGCGTGTTGTTCATACCCCCGGATGTCGTAGGCGTCCAGCGTCCATTCGCCCGCATTGCCGCTCATGTCGTGGAGTCCCAGTCCGTTGGCGGCCTTGCTCCCCACCGGGTGGGTGGAGGCGTCGCTGTTGTCGCGAAACCACCCCAAACCGGGCAGGGCCTTGGCGTCGCCCCCGGCGAAAGGCTGTTCCTTGCCACCAGAGCGGCAGGCGTACTCCCACTCCGCCTCGGTGGGCAGGCGGAATTTGGTTCCGTTGCCCCCCTTGTCATGGAGCCAAAAGATGAAGGCGTAGGCGTCTTCCCAACTCACCATCACCGCCGGTTGATCGTCGGTGTTGAAATCGTTGTAGAAGGCGGTGAGGGACCAGCTTTTGTGGGTCGGACGAAAGAGCCGGAAGACCCGATTGGAAACTTCGTGCTGACCCATCCAGACCCCATCGACGCAGACCTCATGCACCGGCAGGGTGTCGGGGGTTTCGTCGGAGCGGGGCTGGAAGGTGGAGCCCATGGCGAAGCACCCCCCGGGAACCCAGACAAAGTTCAAGCCGGTGAGCGGCTCGGTCCATTGGTCCCCGGCCTTGGGGCTGCCATTGGGGGCCGCCCCCTTGCCCTCCACCGCCTTGGCCCCTTTCCCCTTCTTGCCTCCCTTGACCTCGGCGGCGACGGCTTTCTCCTCCTGGGGCGCGGCGGCCAAGGCCAGCTTTTTCTCTTCCAGGCTTTTTTGCAGGGCGAGGATTTCCGGCAGCTCGGGGGCGGCCTTGGCCGCTTTTTCCAGATACTCCGCCGCCTTGTCTGGATGGTTCTTTTTGTGGAGTTGATACTCCGCCTGGGCCAGCAGTCGCCGGGCGATCCCCTCCACGCCCTGTTTGGCCTCGGCGTTGTCCGGGGTCAGGGCCAACACCTGGCGATAGCGATCCAGGGCGTTCCTCCCCTCGGGGGGCGGGGCGAGGCGTTTGGCCTCCAGATCCTTTTTCGCTTCCGCCAGCAGCGCCTTGACCGCCAGCGCCGTGGGATCCTCCGGCGTTGCGACGGCGGCCAGCGCCGGGGCGGGTTCGGCCTTGGTCGGGGCAGGTTCGGTTTTCGCGGGGGCGGGTTCGGTCTTTTCGGGAATGGGTTCGGCTTTTTCCGGAGCGACGGGCTCGGGCTTGACCGGAGCGGGGGGCTCGGGGGCGGGCTCG